>JBBROT010000190.1:0-6768 GCA_038229155.1 Bryobacterales bacterium
AGAACCGAATCGTACCCGCTCAGCCGGCTTTACTTGTATGTCCCCGATAATGCCAAACCGGACGCGCGGAACTTTGTGCGCTTCGCTCTTTCAACCGCCGGCCAGAACGTGGTGGAGAAGGCCGGCTTTATTGGGCAGAAAGTGGACGTGATGTCGATGGATAAACCCGCAAACGCTCCCGCGGGATATCTGCAGCTCATGCCATCGGCCGACCGCTTAACCGTGGACTTCCGCTTCCGCACCGGCAGCAGCGATCTGGATCCGAAAGCTGTGGACGATATCAAACGCCTTACCGCGGCGATGAGCAGTCAGTTCAGCGGCCGCGGCATTATGCTGGTCGGGTTCGCCGATAGCACCGGCACTTCGGTCAAGAACGTGCAGCTTTCAAAAGACCGCGCGCAGACCGTATCCGAACAGATGAAGCGCCAGGGCGTGACCCCCGTCTCTGTCACCGGGTTCGGCCAGGAGTTGCCCGTAGCAGACAACAGCACAGCGGACGGCCGTGAGAAGAACCGCCGCGTGGAAGTCTGGTTGCGCAAGTAGCTATTAATTCTTCACATTCGGATAACCCTGCCAGACATATTCCAGCGCCTCAGGCAGAGTCTGCTGTCTCACCGTGCGATCTGTATGGCCCGCATTCACCGCAAACACAAACTGGTAATGGTAGCCCTTCGCGGCTAGCACTTTCGCCATATTCTCATTCGCCACCACCCAGTCATGCATGTTGTCGCGCATCGTGTTCGCGTTGTAGTTGTCGCGGTCGCCCACTTCCATCCACAGCCTGATCGGCTTCACCGGGCTGTTCGGAATCAGGTGTTCATGAAATTCCCACGCGCCATGCGGCAGCTTTCGGTCTTGAGGCCACTGCTGATTCACGTAGGTGCCCGAATAAGTCAGCACGCGATGGTATAACTCCGGGTGATACCACGCCATAATCAGCGCAGCCGACCCTCCTGAGCTCCCGCCCATCGTTGCCCTTCCTTCCGGGTCTTTCGTCAGCTTCACGTTGTACTGCTTCTCCACCAGCGGCAGCACCTCTTTCTCGACAAACTCCGCGTAGAGCCCTGACATGGTGTCGTACTCCAGGCCGCGCTGGCTTCCCTGCGCATCGCCCGAACCGTTACCGATCGAAATCGCGATCATCACCGGCACGCGCTTCTCCGCAATCAAAGTATTCAGCGCGGTAAACAGTGCGTTGTCCGGTCCATCCGCGCCGATAATAAACGGTGCCTCAGTCCCCGGTACATACTGCTTCGGCACATACACAGTCACGTTGCGCGTGTACGGCGCGGCGTGGCTGGTGGGCACCAGCATCTTCGTCGGTTCGTTCGGGTCAGCTTGTCCGTACGTGCCCGGCTCCCGCGCGATGCCCGGATAAATCTTGCTGTCCTTCGATTCCATGTTGAACGTAAAAACGGTCCCCAGCGGCACTCCTTCGCGCACCGTCATCTCCAGCGCGGGGTTATGTGTAGGGCCCAAAATAAAATTGCCGTCTTCCTTCGGTGACGGATTCACTCCATCCGGCAACTCCTTCGCGGTCACATAACCTGGCGTATGCGGATCGCGCGTCGGAGGTGTCGGCCGCGGCGGCCGCCCAGCCGGAGCCGCTGTAGCAGCGGGTGTAGGAGCAGGTGCCGCAGCGGGCCCCGCCGCCGGAGCCTGCGCCAGCAATGGAACACCAGCCAGAAAGAGTACGGAAACAAGACGCAACATCATCGAAAAAACTCCTTTTCTATTCAGCTTGTTTATATGCCACCCGCTCGCCCGAAAGCAACCGTTGTAAACTTGCCACCATGCCGAAGCCCTTTCTGGCCCTGCTCGCATTCCCTCTTCTGCTCACCGCCGCCAGCCCGCTTCCTGTGAAGTGGGAGGAACTCACCGCCGGCGATTTCGCCGCCGCCCTCCAGCAGTCTCAAGGCGTCTGCGTCCTCCCCTTCGGCATCATCGAAAAGCACGGCCCCCATCTGCCCCTCGGCACCGACCTCATCAACATCCGTTACTCCGTCCTCCACGGTGTCCAGCAGGAGTACGCCATCGTGTTCCCCGAATACTATTTCGGCCAGATCTTCGAGGCGAAACACGAGCCCGGCACCCTGGCCTACAGCGCGCGTCTTCAGCTCGAACTCCTGCAAGAGACCACCGATGAAATGGCCCGCAACGGCTGCAGCAAGATCCTGGTCGCCAATGGTCACGGAGGCAACAACAGCATGCTCCCGTTCTTCGCGCAATCCCAACTGGCAACGCCGCACAACTACGTGATCTATATCTACCAGCGCGGCGAAACTCCTCCGGGCCGCCCCGCCCTCAAAACGAAAGTGGATTCCCACGCCGGCGAATCGGAAACCGCCCACACGCTCATCTCGCGCCCCGATCTGGTGCACCTGGATCGCGCGCCGTCCGAATCCGGAGCCGACCGCAATCGTCTGGATCTCCCGGCAGGCGTCTACACCGGCATCTGGTGGTATGCCAAGTTCCCCGATCACTACGCGGGCGATGGCGCAGCCGCCACGCGCGAACTAGGCGAGTTCGACATGAAAGCCGCCGCCGCAAACATCGCGAGCGCCATCCGCGCCATCAAAGCCGATAAAAACAGCCCTCGCCTGCAACAGGAATTCTTCACCGGTTCGCAACAACCAGCTAGAACCAGACAATGATCCTTTATTCCCTTCCGAATCGCATAAAATAGTGTTTAACTTCATGCGGTTTTCCTGGGACAGGTCACAGGTTGTCGTGCTCGACAACCTGATGAAACGCTCACGCGTCAGCCGGGCGATGTCGGAGCTTTAGCGCTAATCAAGGAAGAGCACCATGGAACCCAATCTCAATCAGGAACGACAGCAGGCCCACGCGCTGCTCGATCTTCTGACGGCGGAAAAACTAAACGCTGTCCGGAGTCTTCTCGAAGTAATGGTGGAGCCGCGTTCGCTTGCCTTGGCTCCGGTCGAAGAGGAAGAGATCACCGCCGAGACGGCAACCGCGCATGATCGCGCCCGCGCTTCGCTGGGGCGTCGTGAGGGCATACCGCACGAAGAGATACTGCGCGAGTTCGGTCTTGCGAAATGAGTGACCATCGATCGCGAAACCCCATGCAGATTCTCTATTGCATCGACCGGTATCTTGCCACCCGCAACGGCGACGTAAAAAAGCTGAAGCCGCCGCGAACGGATTTCCGGCTTCGCTGTGGCGATCACCGGGTCTTCTTCGATCACGCCGGAGGAAACGTCATCGAGATCACCGGCGTCAGGAACCGCCGCGAAGCCTACCGCTGATACGCGGGAGACTGTTTAACATTCGGTAAACAAAACGCCCCATATTATTCCACACGCAAGCGGCTTGAAAAAACGGATTTTTGAAAACATTCTTGGAAAAACGTGAACGAGTCCTTAGCCTGTAAACGAGGACCGCCCAACCAACCCGCTGTCATCGAATTGCTATACTACGAATCTGCAAAATCAGGATCAAAATTTCAAAAGACAGGCAGCCACCGGCTCCGACCACCTGCTGCAGAATTACGACATCGGGCCCTTCTACGATGAGATGTTCGCCGCCCCCGGCGTCCCACGGCCCCACTACCGCAAGGTCATGGATGGCCTCGGTCGCCTCGCACCCGCCGAATACGAAGACCGCCGCCAGCTAGCCGACCTTTCCTTCCTCCTACAGGGCATCACCTTCACCGTCTATAGCGATGGCCGCGGTACCGAACGCCTCTTCCCCTTTGACCTCATGCCGCGCGTCCTCCCCCGCGCAGAATGGGATCGCCTGGAAGCCGGCCTCTCGCAGCGCGTCCTCGCCCTCAACCACTTCCTCCAGGATATTTACGGCCCCCAGCGCATTCTCGCCGATCGCAAAATTCCCCGCTCGCTCGTCCTTTCCTGCAAGCACTATTTGCGCGAAATGATCGGCGTCAAAGTGCCCCGCAACATCCACACCCACATCTCCGGTATCGACCTCGTGCGCGATTCAAAAACCGGCGATTACCTTGTCCTCGAAGACAACGTCCGCACGCCCAGCGGCATCTCTTACGTGCTCGAAAATCGCCTCGTCATGACCCGCACATTTTCGAAAATTTTCGAAGTCTGCGAAGTTCTCCCCATCGATCATTACCCGCTCGAACTCATCAACATCCTGCGCTCACTCGCCCCCCGCGGCACCGGCAATCCCGTCGTCGTCCTGCTCACGCCCGGCATCTATAACAGCGCTTATTTCGAACACAGCTTCCTCGCCCAACAGATGGGCATCGAACTCGTCGAAGGCCGCGACCTGGTTGTCGATAACGATATCGTCTACATGAAAACCATCCGCGGCCTCACGCGCGTGGACGTCATCTACCGCCGCATCGACGACGAATTCATCGATCCTCTCGCCTTCCGCCGCGATTCCCTCCTCGGCGTCTCCGGCCTCATGGGAGCCTACCGCGCCGGCAACATCGCCCTTGCCAACGCCATCGGCAACGGCGTCGCCGACGATAAAGCCATCTACGCCTATGTCCCCGAATTCATCAAGTACTACCTCGATCAGGACCCCATCCTCCGCAACGTCGACACCTATCTGTGCTCCAAATCGGCGGATCTGAAATACGTCCTTGAGCATCTGGATGAACTAGTTGTCAAAGCGGTGGGCGAAAGCGGAGGCTACGGCATGTTGATGGGCCCCAGCGCCAGCAAAGAAAAGATTCAGGATTTCCGCGCGAAGCTCATCCAAGACCCCCGGAACTACATCGCTCAACCCGTCATCGGTCTCAGCCGCTGTCCCGCCCTGGACCCGCGTACGGGCCGTATGGCCGGCCGCCACGTAGACCTCCGCCCCTACTGCCTCTTCAACGGCGAGCGCGTCATCGTAGTCCCCGGCGGCCTTACCAGAGTGGCTCTCGAACCAGATTCGCTAGTAGTAAACAGCAGCCAGGGCGGCGGTAGCAAAGACACCTGGGTCCTGCGAGGCGAAACTTAAATGCGCCTCAGCCTTGCTCCGCCCCTCTGCGTGAAAAGGACCTCATGCCCGTAGCCGAACGCATGCTCTCGCGCATCGCCGAAAGCCTTTTCTGGATGGCGCGATACATGGAACGCGCCGAAGATACCGCGCGCATCCTCGACGTGAACTATCACATGCTGCTCGAACAATCGCAGCAGACTTACCGCCTGCGCTGGGAGCCGCTCGTCAACATCTCCGGCGAACAGGAGCGCTTCTTCAAGCTCTATTCCATGGCCACCACGCAGACCGTGTTCGAGTTCCTCGGCTTCCACGAACAGAACCCCAACTCCATCGCGCAATGCATCTATCACGCCCGCGAAAATGCCCGCACCATCCGCGACCGCATCTCACGCGAAATGTGGCAGGACATCAACAGCCTCTATCACATGGTGAGCAAGTTCAACGCGGCCGATGAGATCGCGGTCGGCCCCCATCGCTTCTGCAGCACCATCAAATACGGCTCCCACCGCTTCCACGGCGTTAGCGATGATACGCTCCCTCACGATGAGGGTTGGCAATTTCTCCAACTCGGCCGCGCCCTCGAACGCGCCGAAATGACCGCCCGCATCGTCGATGTCGAATACCACAATCTGGTGGAAAGCCGCGACCCCGATAGCCCCGAAAAGTCCGAACCCGATCATCACCAATGGATGGCCGTCCTCAAGTCCGTTGCGGCTTACGAAATATACCGCCGCCAGTACCACTCCCGCATCGATCCCGAACGCGTCGCCGAACTCCTCATCCTGCACCCGCAGCACCCGCGATCCATCCGCTTCAACGTCGCCACCATCCAAAATTCGCTGCGCGCCATCAGCGGTTCCAGCCCCGGCAGTTACTCAAATGAAGCTGAGCGCCTCACCGGTAAGCTCCACGAAAGCCTAATGTACGATCGCATCGAAGAGATCTTCGAACGCGGCCTGCATAACTTCCTCGATGGCGTCCAGACCACCTGCCGGCAGATCGGCTACCAGATCGCCAGAACATACTTCTACTACTGATATGAATCGTTACCGCCTGCTCCACATCACCGAGTTTCAGTACGACGGCCCCGTTTCAGAGAGTTACAACGAAGTGCGTCTACGCCCCATGCAGGATGAGCAGCAGAGTTGCCTCTCCTTCCGCATCTCCACCATCCCGCCCACGCATCCTTCCGCGCACCTCGATTTTTTCGGCAACTGGGTGCATCAGTTCAACGTGCTGCCAGATCACCGCATGCTGCGCATTGAGACCGAGTCGGTCGTGCTGGTCCACACGCCCCTGCCCCCGCCCGCATCCGGCACCATGCTCACGAATCTCGATCAGGATCGCGACCAACTTTGCGATGATTTTTACGATCTGCTCACGCCCACCGAATACGTGCCGCAGCCCGAATCGCTCAACCCGTTGATCGATGCCGCCGAACGCGAATGCGATGGCACCGTGCTCGGTTTCATCCGCGCGGCATCGAAAAATATCCATACCAACTTCCGCTACGAAAAAGGCGCCACGCAAGTAAAATCCACCATCATCGACGCGCTCACCACCGGCGCGGGCGTCTGCCAGGATTTTGCGCACCTCATGATCGCGGTGGCCCGTAAGCGTGGTCTTCCCGCGCGCTATGTCTCCGGCTACCTGGTCCCCCGCCGCACAGCCGAACCCGGTGCCAGCATTGAAGAAGTCATCGGCGGCCAAGCCAGCCATGCCTGGACCGAAATCTATATTCCCGAACTCGGCTGGGTCGCCGAAGATCCCACGCTAGGCAAACCTGTCGGCCTGCAACACGTCCGCATCGCCTACGGTCGCGATTACGGTGACGTCGCC
>JBBROT010000191.1:0-6735 GCA_038229155.1 Bryobacterales bacterium
TCGGAGTGTGGAGCGATCTGGTCGGGCCGGAAGTCCGGGCGGCGCTTCTCACCTTCGGATCGGACTTGCTACCAGTCTGTTACCTGGATGGGGCCGGCGTGCCGATGCGGTACAAGGCGCGGCGGGTGGAAGGTGAACCAGTCCCCATGAACGTGCTTGCCGAAATGGAACGGCTAGCGGCGGAACCGTGGAACGTCCGGGACCGGATGCTGAACGAAATGGGCTGGTGCTCGAAGGGAATCCCCTGGGCGGAGGGGAAAGCGAGGCGCTGAACCGGCTGTTTCAGGAACAAGGCACGTCCGGGCAACCGGGCAGGATCACGGCGGCGACTGTCCACCACGGAGAAAGGAAACGATGAAGAAACCGAAAGACAGCGGGAAAGGTAAGGCGATTATCAAGGTGCAGGGTTCCGCAGAGCACTTCTCTAAGATCACCGGTACCACCAAAAGTGGCACGGAGCGGATTCTCTTGCAAATGGCATCCATGGCGGCATGGTGCCGCGATATGACAAGGGAACAGCAGATCCACGCGGCGGCTGAGTTGATCGCCGAACTGGAGCCTGCCAATCTGCCCCCAAGCGTTTCTGGCTGTGCACTAGTAAGGAGGAAAGATGAAGAACAGGTGTTCGATCTGTAACCATGAGAAGCGGAGCGATATTGAACAGGCGCTCGCTTCGAGCAAGTCTCTCCGCGGCATTGCCGGTGATTTCGGCGTCACCAAGGATGCCGTAGGACGTCACCGCGCACACATAGAGCCACGCGCCGATCCGTTGCAGGCTGATTTGTCTCCCTGCCCGACTTGCCACGGCAGAATGTTCCGATGGGATGGCACTCATTGGCTCTGTGGGAATTGCTCGCCGTGGGATGGAACGCTCGCGTATTGGAAAAGAGCGCCAGCGCCTCACGTACGTAACGTGACTGCGACAGGAAACGCGACACCGTTCCATCGATATTGAGTCAAAAACACGAGATTGACAACAGGGACGCGTTAGAGCAGAATCTTTTCAAGGAACCCATGCAAAACGGTGTTCGGGTTGACCAACATCGTGGGACGTTGCTGAACGGCAATCCGCCCGGCGATCCGTCTACTTCGCCACGTTGCGGAGCAGTCACGCGCTCAGGCGCGCCATGTCGCGCACCGGCGATGTGGAGCAAGAAAGCAATGGCATATACGCGTTGCCGCATGCACGGCGGTGCAAGCACAGGGCCTCGCACTCCTGAAGGGCTGGAGCGATGTGCAAGAGCGAACTGGAAGCACGGCCAGCGTTCGGCTAAAGCCAACGCGGACCTACGAAACGTCAGATTTCTTGAAGGACTAATGCGGACGCTTCCGGATTTCGCAAAGTAGCTCGAAAAATCAATGCGACACCGGCCCGAACATGGGCGCCGCGCGTCCGATGCGTTCAGATCGCGGGAAAGTAATCGGGTTGAGCGAAATGCTCTTGCTTTTTCTCCTTGCGGGTAGAACCAAAACAGATTAGGATATGAGCTATGAAGAAATCCGAGATTCAACAGTTCAGTTCATGGCTGGGGAAGCGGAGCTACAAGGCGCGGCTGGAGCGTCTAGGTTTGGAGCGGCTTCAGGAGATCGCGCGCGAGAACGGCAAGAAGGGCGGGCGTCCGAAGGGCAGCGGTAAGAAGCAATCGAAGAAAGGCGGCAAGTGATGGCGGTATACAAACGAGGCCGGATCTGGTGGTACAAATTCACTTGGTATGGCGAACCAATCCGGGAGAGCACTAAGCAAACAAATAAGCGGACGGCTGAACACATGGAAGCCACGCACAAAACGTCGCTGGCGAAGGGAGAAGTCGGTCTGAGGGATCGAAAACCGGCCCCCACTGTTGCCCACTTTGCGGAAAACGACTTCATGCCGAACGTCCGCGCGCGGTTCGCAAGTATACCCGCGACACTGGCGTACTACCAGATTCAGGTGAAGCACTTAACCGGCTACGGACCCTTGGCCAGCGCAACGGTTGATGCGGTGACACCGGAGATAATCTCCGGGTTCGTGAAGAAGTGGCGGGTTGCCGAATATGAGATTTCCAGCATCAACCGCGCCTTGCAAGTGCTTCGGCGGATGCTCCGCCTTGCGGTCGAGTGGGGGAAGTCCGAGAAGGCCGCGCCACGGGTGCTACTGCTTCCGGGTGAGAGGCGCCGTGAGCGGGTTCTGAGTCCCACCGAAGAGGCCGCGTACTTGAAAGCCACTCAACAGATCGGCGAAAGCATCCTGGAGGAATATAAATGCGCGCTTGAAGGAATCCGCGCAACCGCACGCGGAAAAGCGCCCATCAAGCCTGACGATCCGTACCTGTTGCGCGACGCGGCCACCGTCCTTCTCGATTGCGGGCTTCGCCCTGAGGAATGCTATCGCCTTAAGTGGGAGCACGTCCGGGACAAAGCGCTTCACATTCCCTTCGGGAAGACGGCGAACGCGCGGCGGTCTATCCCCCTGCCGAATCGTGCGGCGGTACTTCTCGACATGCGCAAGTCGGTTGCGGGTTCGCAGTGGGTGTTTCCGGCGCTCACCAAGAGCGGCCACATGGAACAGTCCACCCTGACCAAGAGGCACAGCAAGGCGTGCGACCTGGCGGGTATCGGGCGACTGCCGTTCTACACCTTCCGGCATACCTGCCTTACCCGTTGGTCATCTCACATGGACCCGTACACGTTAGCGTACTTCGCAGGGCACAGCGATTTCGGCACCACCCGCCGGTACGTTCACCCCAACTTGGACACCGGGCGGGCGGCTATGGAAAAGGCGAGCGAGGTTCAGGGTGGGCACAATTCTGGGCACAGTCACGAAATGACGGCTGCGGGACGTAAAGCCGTGGAAGTGAGTAAACCTAGGGCTGAGATGGACTTGGTTTGGTACGCCCGGTAAGATTCGAACTTACGACCTTTTGCTCCGGAGGCAAACGCTCTATCCAGACTGAGCTACGGGCGCGGACGGACAGCTTCCAAAACGAGTATAACTCAGCGCGTTACGCTCCGGTGCGTTCACGCTACTTCGAGTCAGGCGCCGGTCGCTTGCGCTTTTGCCTGGGCCTTCATCGCCTGGGCCATTTCCTGGGGCGTGGGCTCAGCTATATGGGTGCCGATCATCCAGGAATATCCGTCGGGATCGACCACCATGCCGCACCGGTCACCCCAAAACATGTCCATGACCGGCATCTTTGATGTTGCCCCAAGCTTGACCGCGGTGGCGAAGGTTTTGTCCACGTTTTCTGTAATCACATACAAAGTCATGGGCGAGGCTCCGACGGTTTTCGCACTCGTGGCGCCTCGCTCCGGATTCTCCGGTCCGAGCATCAGCGTGGTGCCTCGAAGCGTCAACTCGGCATGTATTGGCTTGCGGTCCGGGCCGTTCATGATGCCGCGCTTCTCAAAGCCGAAAGCTTTTTGATAGAACGTCACGGCGGCCTTCACATCCGCCACCGTAAGCATCGGGGTCACCGCACCGTACTGCTTTTTGTTGAGTGGATCAATCTTCTTGGGCATGTTTCTCCTTTGGATAATGGCTATCTTAGCAGAGCCTCCGGCTCGCTTGCTCCAGAGGTACGAGTTCTTTCAAAGGATCGATGGACGCAAACAGCGATCCGCTGACAATCAAAGCAGCAGCTAAAGGCATGAGCGCCCGATCATAACTTCCAGTCCACTCGACCAGGTACCCGAACGCGATGGATGAAATAAGGGAGCCGAGTTGTCCCGCCGTGTTCATAGCCCCCGAGATCGCTCCGACATGCTCTCGCGCCAGATCCACGCAGATTGACCAGGACACCGGAATCATCAGGTTCATCGCGCCTCCGCCGAGAGTCAACAAGCCCACCGCTATCTTATTGTTTGCGGTGATCGTTGCCAAGCCGAGGCAGGTTCCCGCAATAAACAGACCGGTGGCGCCTATGGCGCAGCGTGCCAGTCGAAGCGAATGCCTGCGCGCCAGACGGTCGCTCAGATATCCACCCCCGATCAGTCCCAACAAACCAACCCAATGCGGCAGCGAAGCCGCGATCTTCATCTGGTCCTCGGTGAGCCCGCGGCCGATCTGCAGATATGTGGGGAACCACGTCAAGAAGAAATACGCGCCCCAGCAATACGTGTGATACATCAACAGGAGGCGCAGGAAGTTTGGATCCCGAAGCAGTTTGGCCCAAGGGAGCGGGTGGCCCGAGGGACGAATCGGTGGGCCGATGCGTTCGCGTTCCGCCGTAGGCACCTCGGATTTCTCGGCGGGTGTATCGCGAAACCACCAATACCACAGCGCGGCCCAGAAAATGCCCAATGAGCCGAACAGGAAGAAAGACGCTTGCCATCCATAGATCTTCTGGATCGGCACTACGATCAGAGGCGTGAGGATGCCTCCGGCGGCTGTGGCGGTCCAGATCACGCTGGAAGCGCGCGCGCGCTCCCCCAAAGGAATCCAGCGCCCGACGACGGTCGCCGCGTTCGGAAACGATCCGGCTTCGCCGGCGCCAAAAAGAAAGCGGATTACCAGCAGCAGCGGATAGCTCGAGGCCGCACCCGTCAACGCCGTGAACGCGGACCACCACAGGACGATTCGCGTCAACACCCGGCGCGGACCAATCCGGTCTCCCAGCATACCGCTGGGGATTTCAAAGATTGCGTATGCCAGCGTGAAAGCGCCGATAACCCAACCCCAGCCGCTGGGGCTGATCTTCAAATCGTGTTGCATTCGCGGACCGGCCACGGCTATGCACAGCCGATCGAAATACATCACCAGGATCAGCAAAAAGAGCAGCGCCAGAACTCGAACTCGATAAGGCATTCGGCTTCGTCCCAGATTACACGGATCTGATACCCTGTCCACCATGAGAACCAACACCGGGCGGGCTGTGGTGGGCGCGGGCTATATCATACACGAGTCCAACTCGTTTAACGCGGAACCAACCTCGCTCGGCGAATTCCGCTTCCGTACGACGGTGGACGAATGGTTGATCGGTCACACCGAAGCGGCCGGTTTCGTCCAAGGTGCAGCTGCAGCCGGCTATGAGATTATTCCAACGATCCACGCTGCCGCAACGCCGAAGGGAGCCGTTACTTTTGAAGCGTTTGAAGCACTCAGCGCCCAACTTATTCAAGGGCTTCGGGCGATCCCGCATATGGATGGAATTCTGCTGGCTCTCCACGGCGCGATGTACACCGAAGCGTTTCCTCACGCCGACGAGGAGATTGTGCGCCGCGTTCGGTCCACTTTCGGCCCGGAAATCCCACTAGTCCTGACGCATGATTTCCACGGAAACATTTCGCCGGAAATTGTCGAGCTGACGAATGTGCTGATTACCTATCAGCAATGCCCCCATCTGGACATGCGCGAGCGCGGCGTGCACGCTGCCAGGTTACTGGGCCGGATCATTTCCGGCGAGGTGCACCCGGTTCAGGCGTTGGTAAAGCCGCCGATGCTCTGGAACCTGGTCTTTCAGAACACTTATGAGGAGCCCATCAAACCCGTTACCGAAGCCAGCATCGACCTGGAGCGGCAGCCGGGCATCCTGGCCGCCAGCGTGGCCGGAGGCTATCAGTACAACGACGTCCCCTACATCGGCTGTTCCGTTGTGGTGGCGGCCGATGGTGATCGTGCACGGGCGCAACACGAGGCGCAGCGGCTGGCGGACATGCTTTGGGCCCGGCGCGAGATGACGCGGCTCAAACTGCCGGACGCCGAGACCGCGGTCGGGGATGCGATGCCGTCCGATCGCTTTCCTGTGTCGCTGTTCGATGTGGGCGACAACGTCGGCGGTGGCTCGCCGGGCGATGAGACCACTCTGCTCCACGAATTTTTGCGCCAGCAGGCGCATGGATGGGTGATCGCGTTGTATGATCCGGCCGCGGTAGCCGCGGCAGAATCGGCGGGGATTGATGGAGCGTTGGACGTGCAGGTAGGCGGCAAATCTATCAGCACAATGAGTAAGCCGGCCAGAGTAAAGGGCCGGGTCCGGTCGCTCCACCGGGGGCAATTCATCGAGACGGCAGTTCGGCACGGAGGCCAGCGCGACTGGAATATGGGACGCACCGCGGTGATTGAGGAGGAACATTCGACGTCTGAAGACTTGAACCTGGTGATGGTTACTTCGGAGCGTGTAGTACCTATGTCGATTCATCAGTTGGTCAGTTGCGGAATCTATCCGGAACGCCAGAAGATCCTGGTTGCGAAGGGCACCGTAGCGCCTCGCGCAGCCTACCACCCCGTTTCAGCAAGGATCGTGCTGGTGGACACGCCCGGCACGACCTCGGTTAACCCGGGGCGGTTCCGGTTCCAGCGCGCCCGGCCGGGGCTCTGGGAACTTGCGAGTGAAACTGCATATATATCTCGCGCAACGGGACAGTCAGTAGTTTAAGACGCAAGGCGTGTTACTGAGCGCGCAAGTGAAGCATTACCGTTTTGTTCACGTACTCGTTTTCGCGCGATGCGGGCATTTCTATGGTGAGCGCTGCCCCTTTCAGCCGGCCGTCCGATACCGACGTCACTCGCGAGGCCCCGCGTAGTGCAATCGTATAGCTATGTCCGGCGCGTCCGGACACGCTTAGCTCCAGCCCCGCAGCCGACCAACGTTCCGCGAGCACCTTAAGATTGCTGCTACCGGCTCCCAACAGAGGCGGCACGTACGGAACGGCGTATCCGAAATTGCCCCGGTGTTCAATGTTCAGCGTATTCTCGCCAGGTTTACACTGCAGCTTGAAACGGGGGTGCCAGTCTACGGCTTCCTTTTGCTCCGACCA
>JBBROT010000192.1:0-6709 GCA_038229155.1 Bryobacterales bacterium
CTCGACGGCCGATTTAAAAAAAATAGACGCTTTTCACGACCTGAAAGAGGCGGACCTGGAGTGGCTGGCTGAACACGGCGAAGAAGTGGTTTTGGAACCGGACGACCGCATGTTCCAACCGGGCGACCCGGCGGACCACATGTTCGTATTCTTCGAAGGTTCGGCTGAATTCCGGCGCATGGATGGGCAGGTGTTTCCGGTGGAAGCGGGCGAAATCACTGGAATGCTGCCGTTTTCGCGGCTGGAGACAATTCAGGGGTACGGGCGGGCGGCGGTTCGTACACGCTTAGCGCGTTTTCATAAGCAGATATTTCCGGAGATGATCGCGCGCATGCCGCTGGTGGGGCAGCGTCTTGTGGGGCTGATGACGGACCGCGTGCGCGAGGTGACGCGCATGGACGTGCAGCAGGAAAAGCTGATGGCGCTGGGCAAGCTTTCCGCCGGTCTGGCGCACGAACTGAACAACCCCGCCGGTGCGGCCAAGCGTGCCGCGGGTTCTCTGCTCGAGGTACGCGGCAAGATTCGCGCGGCCTATCTGAGACTCGATTGTCAGCCGCTGACGCCGGACCAGCGTGAGATCATCGCGCATTTCGAGCAGCGCGGCATTGAGGCCATCGAGACCTGTTCGGCGGTGCCCAGCAGTTCGCTGGATCGGAGCGATCGCGAAGACGAACTGGGTCAGTTTCTGGAAACGCTGAAGGTGCCCGAAGTCTGGAACCTGACGCCGATGCTGGTGGAGGCGGGCTTCAAGGTTCAGGATTTGCGGGATCTGCATCGGCAGATTGGCGATGCGTTCGGCGATGCGCTGGTGCGGGCCAACCTGGGCTTTTCCGCCACGCGGCTGGTGCACGAAATCGACCAGAGCGTTTCGCGAATATTTGAACTGGTCAAGGCTATTAAAGACTACTCCTACATGGACCAGGCTCCTGAACAGGAGATCGACATCCATGACGGCCTGGAGAGCACGCTGACGATTCTGGCGTATAAGCTCAGGTACAAATCCATCACGGTTATTCGGGAGTACGACCGGTTGCAACCGAGGATTTGCGCGTATGGCGTGGAACTGAATCAGGTGTGGACCAACCTGGTGGTGAATGCGATTGAGGCTATGCCGGAAGGCGGCGAATTGCGCCTACGCACATGGGGCGATTCCGCTTCCGTGTGCGTGGAGGTGCGAGATAACGGCGGGGGCATTCCCTCTGGCGTGGTGCGCAAAATTTTCGACCCGTTTTTTACAACCAAGGGCGTGGGCGAAGGCACGGGCCTGGGGCTCGATACCGTGCAGCGGATCGTGAATAAGCATAAAGGGCAAGTCTCCGTGGAATCGGAACCGGGCAATACGCGGTTCACGGTAAGGCTTCCCAAGCAGAAGGCTGGAGGGCTGAATTAATGGTGCAGTGTACGCATTTGGATCAGGTGCGGCAGGTGACGCCGCACACGAAGGGTTGCGAGGAGTGTTTGAAGGCGGGCGATACCTGGGTGCATTTGCGTCTATGCAAGATGTGCGGCCATGTGGGCTGCTGCGATTCTTCGAAGAATAAGCACGCCACGAAGCACTACCGCGCCACCGGTCATCCGATAGTGCAATCGCTGGAACCCGGTGAACAGTGGGGCTGGTGCTATAAGGACGAAGTGGAATTCGAACGCGTGTGACCTTTGCGGACGGTTTATACGGCGAGTTGCTGGAGCGAGGAGTACAGTACTTCCTTCCGGAATCGCACTGGGACGAACGGAGCGCGAGCGATTCCGCCACGCCCGAAGTGCTCTCCATCGTTGAGGAGGGAAAGGCGCTGCGTTTCGAATGGTTGGGGCAGAGCCGCGGGTTACGTTCGGGCGGCGGCGAATTCACCGAATCGCAATTGCGCATGGTGCGGCGGATTGGGCAGGTGCTGCACGCGCGCTATCAACTATTGATGGATTCCGCGCGCGCGGTGGAGAACTTTCACCTGTTCCGCGGCCTGCCGGAAGATCGCTACGTTTCGGCATATCTGGATGGCGGCCCGTACCGCTCCGTGGATGCCTTGACCAAGGTGGGCGATCGAGTGACGGAGGCGATTGAGGTGCTTCGCATTGCCTCTTCCACCACCTACGAAAACCGCAGGATTGAAACGGGTGTGCTGCTGTTCGGACCGCACAAAGACCCCTGCCACCTGCCGCCGTCGCTGCCCGAAGGGGCGCTGCGATACGGGAGCGATCTGACCGCCAGCCGCAGCTTTCACAGGCTCTGCGATGGTTTGCAAACGGTGGCTCTGGTGGACAGCCAGGGTCTGCTGGTGGAGATCGTGGATGTGGCGGAATGGGCGAAGCCTTACGCCACTTATGACCTGCCCGTGCCCAGCGCGGCGCGCTTTGAAGCGCACACGCGTTCCACGCTGTGCGGCGGCCACATCTGCCTAGTTTTGACGCCAAATGGCGAGGTGAAAATTTTCGCTGAAGGGAGCGAGGTGTTCCGCTTCCTGGACGGGCGCTGGCGCTTGACGGATTCGGCGGAGCGCTACGCCGTCTTCGAGCGCTCGGTGGGCGAAGCGTTGGCTGAACGCTTGTTCCGCACCGCGCTGAATCTGGCCGAAGACCGGCGGGGCGGCTTGTTTGTGGTGCTGCATGACGGTGCCGACTCGCGCAGGCTGATTCGTCCCGGCGATTTACTCGATGCGCCGCACACGGCGAAAGCGGGTGGCAAGGGGCAGTTCCATTACCTGTTGCGCGGTGCGCGCGTGCTGGATCTTCCGCCTTCGGTGCTGGAAAGCATGGCGCGCATCGATGGAGCGATTGTGCTGGATCGGGATTCGCGCGTGCTCACGTTCGGGGCGATTCTGATGGCGTCCGGCGATGATGCGCAGGCGGTGGAAGGCGGGCGCACCACGGCTGCTCTTGCGGCGTCGCACTACGGTGACGTTCTGAAGGTAAGCGAAGACGGAATCGTGAGTTACTATCGCGACGGCCAGTGCTGTTGGGAAATTTAGTGGAGGGCCAGCCGCCCGACGCGCCGGCGGTAGCAGCGCTTCCCAGAACTATGATGCCGAGATGAACTACATCCCGCGGCCGCTTTGGATAATCACCGTTATGTGGACTGCCGCTATTTCCGGGGCCTGCCAAACCGGCGCGACAGACTCGATTGCGGCATCTCATGTTGAGGCAAATGTACCTGAGCGCGGCGAATTTGAGCGTCTCATTAAACGTGATCTCAAACTTTATCTTGATCGGCGTTTTCAACTCGACCTCAAAATTGATTACGAACTCCTCCGTCTTGAACCAACTCAGAGCGGCATTTCCTACCCCAAGTACTACGTTTGGGTCAGGGGTGTCAGCGAAGGCAGAATAGCCGTAGAAGGCGCGGCGAGAGTTGCCGCATTAAAGAAGGAAAAGTTCGAGCTAACGGATTTTCTTCAACGCGAGGAGATTATGGCATCCCCCTTCACCATTTGATAGAATTTTCCCGTCGGCCCTCAAATCAAAAATTCTCGATAAGTCGCATCGAGCGAAGCAGAATGATGCGCGGGACTAAAGTTTGTATTGTTGGGAAATTTAGTGGACGCGTTCGATTAGTTCGCTTTCGGTAAAGCGCAGTTCGCGATCCAGAATAAATTCCATGGTGGTGCCGGGGCGCAGAACCACATCGGGGCCGCGGGAACCGAGCACTCCCGCTAAGCCGCCCAGTGCGCCGGCGGCCGCACCGATGCCGAGGCCCATGCCCAGGTGTCCGGCCGCCGCACCGGCTAGCGTTCCGATACCCGCGCCGGCGGCAGTGGTCTTCGCAATCTTTCCGGCGTCGCCGCCTTTGTCGCTTTCACCCTTGATGCGGCCTTCGGCATGATCGAGGTCGCCGCGGCCATCCACGCTTCCGGGCCGTGACGCCAGATTGCGTGTGGTGCCATTTGCGAGCGTGATGGATTCAAAACGGATATTCAGAAATGATTTTCCTTTTACGCGGCCGGCGCGGGCGGATTCAATCACCGTGCCCAGAACATAACTCCGGGCGGGAATGACCAGGCGGCGATCGACGAAGACAGGCACCGCTGTTTCGAGATAGACCTTATCGCCCACCACGGTGTGGCGCGTATCGATGGCATTCGTGAGCTGCATCAGGATGCGCGTGCCGGGATTGATGACGTAATCGGGGCGCTCCGGGCGGATGCTTGCGGGAGGTGCGGGTTCGGGCTGTGTAGGCGCAACTGTTTCAGTCACCGTAGCTGGGACCGGAGCCGGTACGGATGCGGAGACCGCAATCAGCGCGGGATTCTCATACACAAAAGTGGATTCGGTTTCGCCGCCCCGGCGGATCACGGTCCTGGTGATGGTCAAGGTTCTTCCATCGCGTGAGCGAGTCCAGCGTTCATCCACGGCATAATTTTGCGGCCCGCTGAACAGGGCATTCACCAGCAGAGCGTCGCCTTCCCACTTGGTCTTGGCGGAAACGCGGGTTGAACCGCGATCGAAGCGACCGGACTTGCCATCGAGAGGGTACGAACCGGTTACGGGCGAACTGCCCGGCGCATCGGTGCCGGAAAAGCTAAGTGAATTCCGGGTCTGCTCCACGTGGAGAAATTTCACGCCGGGCACGGGGGCACCATTGATCTCACTGCGCGCTGGATTCAAGCGCCACTCGCCTTGAAAGTTCGAATCCTGCGCCGACGCGGAGGAGACGAATAATAACAGAAATGTAACTTGCGCGATGTTCCGCATGACAGAGGTGTGTGGCTATTGTAAGCGGTGCGCGCTAAAAAGTGAAACGCAATCCGCCCCATGAGCCGCGGGGTGCGCCAGGCGCGTAGAAAATTGCGTGTTGCAGCGGGTAAACTCCGGCGACGGACGGGAAAGGGCGCGCGAGGAAGTTGCCGGCAGCATCGAATGCCGTGGGGCCAAGCTGCGCCGCCGAGTAATATCGCCGGCCGGCTATGTTATTCACCTGAACGAACAGTTGTAAGTGCTTTTGTAAATCGAAATGGACGCCGCCGTTCACAACTGCGTAGCCGGGCGAGATACCGGGACCAAGATAGTAAGTGCCATCCGCTTGGGACAAATTGTTTTCATTGCCGCGCGCAAACGAGCGCCCCACCGCGTTCAAATCGAAATCGATTCCCAGGCGGCGGGTGGCCTTCCAGAGAGCGTAAGCTTTCAAAGTATTACGAGGTGTGAGGGGAATTCTGTCGCCTGGCATAATCTGAATCGTGCCGCCTGAATTGGTGCTGTTGCTGGTCGCGTTCAGTGTCTCGCGCGTCTGGTAACTCGCGTTCAGAAATGTGTAGCCGCCTCCCCAATCCAGGTTACGCCAACGGCCATGCAGGTTTGCCTCGGCACCTTCGCGGAGCGTCTGGCCGAAGTTCTTGAAGAAGCCGAAGCCGGTTTGCGTGGAGGCGGCGAAGAGCAGGTCGTTCCGGTTCTCTGCGCGGAACCACCCAACGCTCCAGGCCGTGCCGCCTTCGGACGAACCGCGCACTCCCACCTCCAGTGTGCGCGTGACCACTTGTTCCAGGGGAGGGTCACCGGCCAGCGCGTTCGGAAGTTTGCAGGGCCGGGCGGGGTCCGCGCAACCGAGTTCGATGGAGGTAGGCGCGCGGCTGCCTTCGCTATAACTGATGTAAGCCGTCGCGAAACGCCAAGGCCGGTAGGTGGCCCCCACGGCGGGGTTGAAGCGCGCGAATACGCTGTTGCCGCTGAGCGAGCCGGGTTGCGTTTCGGGAATGAAATTGTCCAGGTTGCGAACCGTATTGCGGTTGTAGCGCCCGGCCGCAGTGAAGCTGAAGCCACGCCAATGCGCGGTGTCGGACGCGTAGACGCTAGCTGTGTTGGCGCGGCCATCCAGATTCACGCGCGTGTTCAACGGCTCGCCATCTATGGTGCCGCCGGTTTGTCCATCGGCGAACGAATTGACCGGCGTGATGCTGCGATCCGGATTTAAATAGCCCAGTTGAGAAAGCTGGCGGAAGCCGGTGGTGCGCCGGTCCAAGCCCGTGCCGAAGGTGAGCTGATGGGCGCTCTGCGTCCACGTGAGTTGGGCGGCTGTGCCGAAATTCTGCTGCGTGGTGCTGCCGCGGTTCAAGAGGCCATTGCATTTCTCCGCCGGTTTATCATTTTGCAAGCTCTGGGCCAGGCATCGCCAGAAGGGGAACGGGGTGTTCGCGGCATTCGCACCGCTCAACGGAAAACCGGAGTAGCCCGCCGCGGTGAGTGCGCGAATATCTGCCGCATTAGGCTGGTAGACGGATTGATCGAGCGAATTTTCGTTTACGTCGGCGTTCAGAGTGCGGGTATAAAGATGGCGATAGTAAGTGTTGCCGGTGAAGGTCAAGGACGGCTCCACTTGGTGCCGAACGGTCAGGTTGACGAAGGGCGAACGGTTGGCTGTGATATCGGGTTTGGTATAGATATCGCTATAGCCGCGGGCCAGGAATCGCTGCTCTTGCAGGCCGTTGCCGTTCAGCAGATTATTGGCGTAAGAGACCGCGAGCGTGACGCCGGTGCGGGCACCTTGCCGGCCCACCTTGCCGAAAAATTGGCGCACATTCGAAGGCGAGGCCGCGCGCCAGCCCTCTTCGAAAAACAGGTTCGCGGCACCGTACCAATTCCAGCCCTTATTGTTGCTACCGCCATGCTCCAGTTCGACCGATTTCCGGCCCCAACTGCCGCCGGAAAGCGTCACCGTGGAACCGGGTGCTGTTAGCCCGCTCTTGGTATCGACCGCGATAGCACCGCCCAAAGTATTCAGGCC
>JBBROT010000193.1:0-6708 GCA_038229155.1 Bryobacterales bacterium
AGGCCAACAACACCTTCTCCGCCCGGCATCATCTCCGCATCTGGCGCAGTCCCGACACCTACCGCGGCCGCCCGGTTTGGCTCTGCGGTGCCACTCACGATATCGGAATCGATTACTCCGATCGCGACATGACCT
The DNA here is from genome assembly GCA_038229155.1 of Bryobacterales bacterium. Taxonomy (GTDB): domain Bacteria; phylum Acidobacteriota; class Terriglobia; order Bryobacterales; family Bryobacteraceae; genus JALYXI01. The sequence continues at coordinate 136 of JBBROT010000193.1, forward strand.
TCATTCACAAGATCGATTCCAACATCGACCTCGAACGCCGCAAGGTGACCAACGACCTTCTGCTCACCGGCAAAGTTCACGGCGTCTCGCTCATCGCGCGGCCCGCCGTCCCGACCGACTTTCGCAACGGCACCGGCGATGACGTGAACACCGATGGCCGCATCGCGGTCATTCAGTTCTGAAGCCCTTCTTCATCCGAGTGCGCTTCGAGCAAAGCCTGCAAGTCAGCGGCCGCAAACTCACTCCCGGCCGCGGTACCGCCGTTCATGCGGCTTCATTCCTGCGGCAGCGTCTGGTGATCCTGGACCGCGAATTACTTGAGTCCGCTTCAGAATTGAAACGCATCTGGCTACATGAAGTGCTCCACTTTGTCTGGTGGAAGCTCGGCAACCCCAAGCGCCACTCTTGGGAAGCGCTTCTCCTCTCAGAGCGCGCTGCCGGTGAGTTGGGATGGTCTGCCCAATGGCGCAAGACCGCACTGACAGCGAGCGACCGGCAAATGCGCACCGGCAAATGGCGCGAATACTGCGCGGAAAGCTTCTGCGATACCGGAGCCTGGGTCTCCGCCAACGATGCCGAACCGCATCCCGAAATCACGCTCAACGCGACCGCCCGGCGAGCCCGCCTGCGTTGGTGGACTGAATCGATCCGCTATAATTCAAGTGGAAGCAATTCTCTTGACCCGCCACCTGATTCGCGCGCTCAGCCTTAGTGCTCTGATTGTCCTCATCATCGCCGGATGCTCCACCTCCCGCACTGCCAGCGCACAATCGGTGAAGCCCACCAAAGACCGCAAAGTCGCCCCCGATTTCACATTGAAAGATTCGAGCGGCAAGCCGGTCAAGCTCTCTGACTATCGTGGCAAGGCCGTCGTACTCGATTTCTGGGCCACCTGGTGCGGCCCTTGCAAAGTGGAGATTCCCTGGTTTGTCGAATTCCAGCGCAAGTACAAAGATCGCGGGCTCGTCATCCTCGGCGTCGCCAGCGGCGATGAAGATTGGAGCGTGATTCAGCCTTTCGCAAGCCTGATGAAAATCAACTATCCCCTCGTGATCGGCAACGATACCATGGCCGATCTCTACGGTGGTATAGAAGCGCTACCCACCACATTCATCATCGATCGCGATGGCAGGATCGCAAAATTACACGTTGGCCTGGCCAGCAAGGAAGATTTCCAGAATGCAATTGAAAAAGTACTTGATGCTGCTCCCGAGCCTCAGCGGACTGCTGCTGCTCGCGCAGAATAGCCCTCTCTTAAACGTCGTTCCACCGGAGCCCGTGAATGCGAAGCAGGGTTCCGCATTCACCGTGAAGCTATCCGCGACGTTGAACGAAGGCTTTCACATGAACAGTCACACGCCTGCCGAGACTTACCTGATTCCTCTCACGCTGAAGTGGACTCCCGGCCCGGTTGAGGCCAATGACGTCGAATATCCGAAGCCGGAAATGCTGAAGCTGCCCTTCGAAGCCAAGCCGCTCTCTGTTGTCACGGGCAAATCAACCTTGGTCACCAAATTCAAGGTGCAAGCAAATGCGCAACTCGGGCTTGTCACGGTCTTAGGCAAGCTGCGCTATCAGGCCTGCAATGACAAAGCCTGTTTCGCACCCAAGACCGTCGATATCAAGCTGCCCGTCACCATCCAATAGTCGAGTTCACTTCCGCAGGAAGTTTTGGATGGACCGCGTAGCTTGCCGGATGCGATGGTCGTTTTCGACGAAGGCGAATCGCACGAACCCTTCACCCATAGGCCCGAAACCGATTCCTGGCGACACTGCCACCTGCGCCTCGCTCATCAGCATCTTCGCGAATTCCAGGCTTCCCGCTGCGCCGTACTTCTCCGGAATCGGTGCCCAAAGGAACATCGATCCGCGCGGCTTCTCCACATGCCAGCCCGCCCGGTCGAGCCCGCTCACCAGCACATCGCGCCGATCCTGATACTCCGCGCAAATCCGCTTCGTGTCTTCTTCACAATCGCGCAGGGCAATGATAGACGCGATCTGAATAGGCTGAAACACTCCGTAATCCAGATAGCTCTTGATCCGGGCAAGCGCCGAGATCATCTTCTGATTACCCAGGCAAAATCCCACGCGCCATCCCGCCATGTTGTAGCTCTTACTCAACGAGAAGATCTCGACCGCAATATCCTTCGCACCGGGAACCTGCAAAATGCTGGGAGCCTTATAGCCATCGAAGCAGATATCCGCATAGGCAAAATCGTGAATGATGAAGCACCCGTACTGATGCGCCAGCTTGACCACCGCCTCAAAGAACGGCAACTCCACACAGGTGGTAGTGGGGTTATGCGGAAACGAAATGAGAATGATCTTGGGAGCTTTACCGCTTCGGCACATGTCTTCCAGGTGGCCCAAAAACGTCTCGGGGTCTGGCATAGGCAGCATACAGGCGTGCCCTTCAGACATGATCACCCCGTACTGATGGATAGGATAAGCGGGGTTCGGAGAAGCCACCACATCACCCGGACCAACGGTGGCAAACAACAGATGCGCTAACGCGTCTTTCGCGCCGATCGTGACGATGGCTTCCGTTTCCATGTCGAGCTCGACGCCGTAATTCCGCGCATACCGCTTTACAATCTCCTCGCGCAGGTGAGGAATTCCGCGCGACACCGAGTAGCCATGGTTGCGTGGGTTCGCGCTAGCTTCGCGCAGCTTGTCCACCACAATCTGGGGCGTCGCGCCATCGGGGTTGCCCATCCCAAGATCCACCACATCCATCTGGGCTGCCCGTGCTTTCGCCTTCATCTCATTGATGACGCTGAAGACGTAGGGAGGCAGTTTGCCGATGCGGTAGAAATCTTCCTTCAACACTGGGGACATGCTCCAGTTTACGACTGGATCAAGTCCGCGTGTACTACGAAACGGCGCGGTGCCGAGCCCACGTAATCGAACGGGAAACATGTAATCAGATTCAACACGCCCTTCGCGGTTGGTTGCAGGCTATCCGTATTTTCCGGCGCGACCACACTGGTGCCCGTAACGCGATACCGGTAAGTGCCCAGGCGCGATTGCACCACAATCTCATCGCCTCGCGCTATATCCTTCAACACGCGGAAGTGTGTATCTCTGTGCCCGGCAATCACGCAATTGCCATCGCTTCCTGGCATCACGGTTCCTTCCATGTGGCCTGGACCACGCTTCAAATCTCTGTCTTCCGTGCCCTCGAGAACATACAACGTGGTGCTCAAGCGCGGGATGGAGAGCCGCGCGATGGACTCACCCTTCGCATACCGCGTACCCTGCCTGACCGAAGTTTGCCGCGGGTGTGCCGCATTGCCGACAGGCGATGCATCCGCCGATACACCTTCGGCGTTCTGGTTCTCCCACTGCAGAGCTTCCTCTTTCTGTGAACTGACCGACTGCCAATAATCCGAACCGCCTCTCCAAAGGAAAACGCCTCCTCCGATGAGCATCAGCCAGGATAGGATAACGATTGCTTTACGCATAAAAATTCAGCCCCAAACGCCAAAATGCGGCCAGGATCGCTCCAGGCCGCATCTCACACAAGTGTCTTACTTACTAGGAACGCAACCGGCGAAGCATCGCGCCCGCGCCAGTCAGGACACCGCCACTCAGCAGCATACCCAGCCAGTTGCCGGCCGTATGCGGCATTTCGGTGGGGGTGGAAACGGGAGCCTGCGAAGTAGCGGGCGCGGGAGCAGCTTCAGGCGCGGGGGCGGGGGCCGGAGCCGTATTCTGAGCCACAATCACGTTGTCGGTAACGGGCGCGGGCGTCGGCGCGGGGGCCGCCGAAGTTACGGTTGTGTTCTCGGTCGCGGCGCTCGCACCGGCCTGGTTCGCCGAACCGGAGGTCTGCTCATAAGTGGCGGCAACCGAATACGCGGTCATCTTCTCACGCTCGCGGCTCTTCACAGCCGAAGGCAACGGGAATTCATAGCCATAATCTTTGCCTTGAATCCAGACCTTATCGAAGTAATAGTCGCTTCCATAATGATGCAGAATCACGCGAGTGTTGGACGGGGTGTTGTTGTCCAGCGCCGGAATCGTCAGAGCCGAGGTCTTCAGCCGCATACCGTTGTTGGTGAAAATCTGCAACACGCGGCTTCCACCACCCAGAGAATCGAGCTGGCGGATGACATAGTGGCCCGGTTCGAGCACAGTGTCATTCAGAGTGACCCGGTACGGCAGGTCCACGGTTACCTTGTCATAGAGTGGCCCTTGTGCTTTCACAGTGGCGGTGGTGGCGGCAAAACCGGCTACTAACAAACCGGCAATCGTAAGCGACTTTTTAATCATTGTTGTTCTCTCCTATTCAAAATTTTTTGCGGGTCTTGGCGTTACAGTCAGCTTCTGGCTCCCGCACGGCTGGATAAAAGCACTTAGCGCGCCAAACTCTTGCAATCGCACCAGATTAAAAGCCTGTAATGATGAAGCTAGTGCGTGGGTTGCGACGCGGAGCGGGTGAAGGTACTATGGGAAGTCGCTGTTCGCCTGCACGTCCCCATCGTCTAGCCGGCCCAGGACATCGCCCTTTCACGGCGGTAACGGGGGTTCGAATCCCCCTGGGGACGCCACTCTTTCTTGGATCTACGCTTACTCGGATCTACGCTGCGGCTAATTCCTTCTCTACCGCCGCCGCAAAGTAATCCACTTCCCCCAGCGTCGTATACACGCTCGGAGTTACCCGAATCCCCGTGTACTCCTCATGCGGCACCACCACCGCGTAAATGGAGTGCCGATTCTGCAACGCTTCCACCAGTTTGCGCGGGTCCGCCCCCTTCAACCCGAACATCCCAATCCCGCACGACATCTCCGGATTCGGATTGTGCAGAATCTCCACCTTTTCATGACGCGCCAGCCTCGTCGCCCAGCGGTCCTTCAAGAACCGCAGCCGCGCCGCCTTGCGCTCAATCCCGATGTTCTGGTTGAACGTCAGCGCCTCGCAAATCGCATCGAAGTTCGCCGCCGGATGCGTCCCCACCTCTTCGAACTTGCGGATATCGTCGTCCTGCCGTTCTGCCGACGCCATCAACGGCCACGTCTCTTTGATGCGCGACTTCCGCACATACAGAAAGCCCGTCCCAATCGGCGCAAACGTCCACTTGTGCAGACTCACACCGTAGTAATCGCAATTCAGATCGGAAATCTTGTACGGAAACTGATTGAACGCGTGCGCACCATCCACAATCACCGGAATATTCCGCGCATGCGCCATATCGCAAATCCGGCGCACCGGAAAAATCTGCCCAGTACGATTTGTAATGTGGCACAGCAGAATCAGCTTCGTCTGCGGCGTCACCGCACGCTCGAACCGCTGGTACAAATCGTCCATGCTCACCACCGGTACCGGAAACGAAATAGTCTTCAGCTTGATGCCGTCGCGGCGCGCGCGTTGCCGGAACGTGGTCAGCATGCGCGGATAATCCTGGTTGGTGGTCAACACCTCATCGCCCGCCTTCAGCGCCACGCCCAATTGCGCAATCTCCAGCGATTCGCTCGAATTCCGCGTAATCGCAATCTCTTCCGCATCGCACCCGGCGGCCTCCGCAATCATGCGCCGCACCGTCTCCACCTTCGGGTCAAGCTGCTTCACCATCGTGTGGTAGGGGCCCATGTTGGTGAAGTCCAGATACCTCCGCATGGCCTCCTGCACGGTGCGCGGCGCGGGGCTCGCGTAACCGTTATTCATGTTAATAACGGTGCGGTCGGTTGTGAATTCATTGCGAACCGCCATCCAGAAATCTTCGTCCGAAGCCATTTGCTCCGGCGATTTTCCTAGCGTGGAAGCAGCGAACGCCCGCACGGGCATCTGCGTAGCGAAGGCGGTTGCGGCTACGGCCCCTGCTGTGACCTCAAAAAAATTGCGGCGCTTCATGGGAACTCTCCTTGTCGTGAATCTTGACGCAGCGCTGCGTGGCAAGGCGTTCGAGCGATTTTAGCAGATCTCCCAATGCCTCACCATCTCCCAATAATCGGCTGGTTCCCCGCCTGCCCCCCGAACGCGATGAACCGGTCCCCGCCCGGTCCCGTGCCGTCATACGCGCCGTTCCCGTTAAAATCCAGCACCCAAAATCCGTTGATATACAGGCCGATCTTGCTGGTCCCGCTGCCGTTCCAATCCGCCACCAGCGGAATCTCGCCCGTGTTCCCGCCGAAGCCGTAGAACTTATCCTGCCCCACGCCCACGCCGTCGTAAGTGCCGTTGTTATTCGTATCGAGTATCCAGAAGCCGCCCCGGAAAATCCCGATCTTGGTCTTGCCGTCTCCCGTCCAATCGCCCGTCACCGGCTTATCGCCCGCCACATAGGGGAACGCGGTGTAATACTTGTCCGCCACCGTGAACGTGCCGTTGCCGTCATAATCCAGCGCCCACTTGCCCTGGAAAAAGAACCCAACCTTCGTGCGATGGTCGCCATTCCAATCGCCCAGAATCGGCACCTCTCCCGCACCATTCCCGCCGAAACCATAGAAGCTGTCCTGCCCCGGCCCTACGCCGTCGAAGGTCCCATTGCCGTTCGTATCCAGCGCCCAGCTGCCGTTGTTATAGAAGCCGACCTTCGTCCGGCCATCGCCGTTCCAATCCCCCACCACCGG
>JBBROT010000194.1:0-6706 GCA_038229155.1 Bryobacterales bacterium
CACCACCAACCTCCCGTGCGGCGCGGCCAATACTTCGGGCTGTTTTCAGGATGGAGGCGTTCTGGGTAAAATTCCGCCCAGCCGTCTTTACGGTTTAGGCCAGAATCTTTTGAAAATCTATCCGCTGCCCAACACCGCCGGCGTTGGATTTAACTACATTACCGAGGCACCGTCCAGCCAGCCCCAAATTCAGAATCTTATCCGTATCGATTACAACATCACGAACTCCTGGCGCCTTTCCGGCCGCTACGTCACGGTGAAAAACGATCAGGTGCTGCCCTACGGCTCCTTTGTGCTGTCTACCAACCTGCCGGATTATAACGTGCTTCTGCCGAACCCCCGCACCACTTATGCCGGAACCTTGACCGGTTCTATCAACCCCACCACCATCCTCGAAGTCACCATCGGCGGGAGCCATAACTCCATCGACATCAGCCCCGCGAACAAGAAGTTCAACAAGACGGCGCTCGGGCTCAGCGGCTTTCCCGTGGTCTATCCCGGAGCGGTGCAGATCGATTCGCCCCCTCAGTTCGTCTTCGGAGGAAGAATCGCCAACCAGCCAAACATCGGATCGAATAACTCACCGTTTTATAACTTCAACACCAACCGCGATTGGTCGGCCACCATCTCAAAGGTGGCGGGCCAGCATTCGGTCAAAGCCGGCTTGTTCTGGCAGAACAGCTTCAAGCCGCAGAGCGCCTTCGCCAATAATAACGGCCAGTACAATTTCACCGACAACACTTCCAATCCTCTGGACACCGGCTTTGGTTTCGCGAACGCCGCGTTGGGAATTTACAACTCGTTCTCACAGGCCTCCGGCTATTTCATCGGCAAGTACCGCTATAACAACGTGGAATTTTTCGGCCAGGACAACTGGAAGGTAAACAGCCGTCTCACTCTCGATTACGGGATGCGTTTTTACTGGATACAGCCGCAGTACGATGAAGACTTGCAGACCGCCAACTTCTTGCCCAACCGCTTCAACGCAAGTGACGCGCCCCTGCTTTACCGGCCTGTCTGCTTGGGGAATGCCGCTCCTTGCAGCGGTGCCAATCGCCGCGCTGCGAATCCGGCCACGCTGGCGACGGGCTTCGTGCCTTCCGCTTCGAACACCCTCGATGGCGCATACATCGGCCGCGTGGTGCCGAACACCGGCAAACTGCTAAATGGAATTGTGCAGGCGGGTGCGGGAATCGAAAAGGGACTTTACAAAAATCGAGGCATTCACTTCGCTCCGCGCTTTGGCTTCGCTTACGATGTGCGCGGCAACCAGAGCCTGGTGGTCCGGGGCGGCGGCGGCATTTTTTATGACCGGCCGCAAGGGAACGTGGTGTTCGATTTGTTGACCAACCCGCCCACCACCATTCAGCCCACCTTTAACTTCGGCCAGATCCAAACCATCAATACCGGGCAAATCCTGTTGGCACCGCCGGCTTTGGTGGCTTATGACCGTAAGGGTAAGAATCCCACCACATACGCCTACAATCTGGGGATTCAATACAAGCTGCCGCTCGATTCTGTGTTGGATGTATCGTACGTAGGGACGCTGGGAACACACCTGCTGCAGCGCCGGAATATCAACGCTCCTTATTACGGTGCCGCCTACCTGGCGCGGAATCAGGACCCCACGCAGGCGCCAAACTCTACCGGTGCCAGCGCCTTGCCGGTAGATTTTCTGCGCCCTTTCCAGGGCTTCGGCAACATCTCTTATATTGAGCCCGCCGCCAGTTCGAATTACCACTCGCTGCAGAATTCCATCAACCGGCGCTTCCGGCGCGGCTTGCTCCTGGGCGTTACCTATACCTGGAGCAAGGCCCTCGGGACGCAGTCGAACGATCTGCCCGGCATTAGCGGTTTTGGCGCGCCCCGCACCGATACCAACAATCGCCTGGCGAACTACGGCCCGCTCGATTTCGACCGCCGCCACAATTTCAACGTGAATTGGGTCTATGAATTCCCCAAGCTCACCGAAAACAGGATTCTCGCGCTGGCCACCAACAACTGGCAGCTCTCCGGCATCTACCGCTACCAGACCGGCGGCCCGTATAATATTGGCTTTTCCATCCCGGGTCTGTCCGGCTATGGGCTGACCGGCACCCAGCAGATCGAAGGCGCGCGCATCGCCGTGATCGGCAATCCTGGAAGTGGGAACAGCGGCGACCCGTACCATCAATTCAATGTTGGAGCTTTCACCACTCCCACCTTCGGAAGCCTGGGGCTGGAATCGGGCCGCAACTTCCTTTATCGCGCTCCCATCAATAGCTGGGATATGACAGTCTCAAAGGAATTCCATATCAAGGAACGCGTGAAAATGGAAATTCGCCTGGATACTTTCAATACGTTAAATCACACACAGTTCAATAATGTGAACACAACGTTGAATGTGACCAGTGCCACCAATTCCACCCCCACAAACCTGGCGTCGGAGACCGGCAATAGGACCGGCTTTGGCGCGATCACTTCGGTGCGGCCTCCCCGCAACATGCAGGTTGTGGCGCGTATCAGCTTCTAGGCACCGGTGTTGGATGCCACGGCTTGCCCCGTCCGCCTGAAAAGGTGGGACGAGGCAAGCCGATTTTCTTGAAGCACGCCGCCGCATGCGCCGCTTTGAAACCCTGCTTTTCTTAACGTATACTGTAACCACAGGAGGCGGAATATCGCCTACACTTGTGCCTCTCGTGTCCAGGGGTTTCTCATTGCAGACCTTATATAAACTCAGATTCCTCCCTCGCATCTGGTTCCGGGTGGTTGCCGTGGCCGCTCTGGCCGCACTCCCCTCTTTCTTATTCGACCGGGCTGCGTTGCAAGGTCAGGGTCAAGCCCAGGGCCAAGCTTCATCCCCCGTCTCACTCTCCTCGGATGCGACCGCTTCGCAAGCACTCATGAAGCGCTATTGCGTGGGTTGCCACAATCAATCGCTCAAGACCGCCGGCATTTCAGTGCAAGGTCTGATCGCGCAGAATCCAGACGTGACCATGACCGGCCCCGACGCTGCCGTGTGGGAGAAGGTGCTGCGTAAAGTCAGCACGGGCCAGATGCCCCCCGCCGGCATGCCGCATCCGAAGCCGGAAGCGGTGGCTGCTTTTACAAAATGGACTACCGATTCGCTGGACCGCTCCTCTCTGGTTCACCCAAATCCAGGCCATCCCTCAATCCATCGCCTGAATCGCGCGGAGTACAGCAACACCGTTCGCGACCTGTTGGGTATCGATCTGAAGTTGGCCACCAAGCTTCCCGCCGATGACACCGGCTACGGGTTCGACAACATCGGCGAGGTGCTCTCCCTCTCGCCCATCCTGATCGAGCGCTACATGTCGGTTGCGCGTATGGTGAGCCGTTCCGCCATCGGGAGCACTGACGTTCAGCCTGAAGTGAATGAATTCACCCCGGTGCGGGAACCGGGTGCTGCCCGTTCGCGAATCAGCGACGATATGCCGTTCGATTCCGCCGGCGGTATTGCTTTTGAATATCACTTTCCGGTGGATGCGGTTTACGTAATCAAGGTGAAGCTGCCCTCGCCAGGGCTGGGCTTCGATGGGCCTGCCCCACTCCCCAGAGTGATTGAAGTTCGTATGCCGGTGAAGGCTGGCGTCCGCCAGGTCGGGGCGACGTTCCTCGCGGAGAATCTGGCTCCCGAAGTTCTGCCGGTGGTAAGCTTTCAGAACAACGCGAACCCTCCTAAGCTGCCCAAGACGATGTTCAAGATGGATCTTCGTCTGGACGGCACACGGCTGAATGTTTACGACGTAGAGCAGGATCGCGAAGTCCCCCAGCTTTCGAGCGTCACCGTGTCGGGCCCTTACGAAATATCAGGTCCCGGAGACACTCCCAGCCGCAAGAAAATCTTCGTCTGTTCTCCGGTTTCGCAAAAAGAAGAATTGCCATGCGCGCGCAAGATCCTGGCCGGTTTAAGTCGGCGAGCCTACCGCCGTCCCGTAACGGAAGCGGACATGAAACCGCTGCTGGCCTTCTACGAAACCGGCCGCAAGGAAGGCACTTTCGATAGCGGAATTGGCAGAGCGCTTCGCGCCATTCTGGTCTCGCCCGATTTTCTCTTCCGCGTGGAACACGATACAACGGCGGGAGCGCGCGGCTCCGTCCACCGCATCAGCGATATCGAGCTTGCCTCGCGCCTCTCGTTCTTCCTGTGGAGCAGCATTCCCGACGAGGAACTGCTGAAAACGGCGGAACAGGGAAAGCTCAAAGACCCCGCGGTTCTGGATACTCAAGTGACGCGCATGCTGGCCGATAGCCGCTCTAGCGCCTTTGTCACCAACTTCGCCGGACAGTGGCTTTACCTGCGCAACCTCGCCCAGGTTCGTCCGGATCAGGATGTATTTCCAAAATTTGACCCTGGCCTGCGCCGCGCGTTTCAGACCGAGACCGAGCTATTTTTTAACGCGGTATTGCGAGAAAACCGGCCTGTTACAGACCTGCTCAGCGCGAATTTCACTTACCTGAATCAGCGTCTGGCTCAGCACTATAAAATTCCCGGCGTTTACGGTTCGCAATTCCGCCGTGTTGCTTTGACCGATCCGAATCGCGGTGGCCTGCTGGGGCAGGGAAGCATACTCACCGTCACGTCTTACCCGAATCGCACCTCAGTGGTTCAGCGCGGAAAGTGGGTGCTCGAAAATCTTCTGGGCAGCAGCCCGCCGCCACCGCCGCCCGATATTCCCGCTCTTCCCGAGCACGCCAAAGGCGCGGCGGAGTTGACAATGCGCCAGCAAATGGAACAACATCGGGCAAACCCGACTTGTGCGGGTTGCCATTCGCGCATGGATCCAATTGGCTTTTCACTCGAAAACTACGATGGTATCGGCGCTTGGCGCGGTAAGGATGGCGACGCCGCCATTGACGCCACCGGCAAATTGCCCGATGGCACGGTCTTCGACGGTCCCAAAGGCCTGAAGGCGCTCCTCATCACCAAATACAAAGATGAATATCTCACCACCTTCACCGAAAAGTTGATGACGTATGCGCTCGGTCGCGGTCTTGAATATTACGATGCACCGGCTGTTCGAACCGTGATTCGCGAATCGGAAGCCAAAAATGCCACCATCCCCGCTTTTATCGTTGCCATTGTAAATAATCCGCAGTTCCAGTCGAGGAGAACAACCGAATGATGATCACCAAGAAGTCTCTTGCCCGCCGTACCTTCCTGCGCGGATTGGGCGTGTCCATGGCTTTGCCGCTGCTGGACGCGATGGTTCCGGCCTTGACCGATACGCGCCTCACAGCCGCCGCCGGAAATGTTCGCCTCGGCTTTGTTTACGTCCCGAACGGAATTATCCAGAAGAACTGGCTGCCCTCGCAAACGGGTTCCGGCTTTCAATTCGCGTCCACCATGAAGTCGCTCGAACCGTTCCGCGACAAAATGCTGGTGCTCAGCAATCTGATGCAGAATGGCGGTCGCGCGCTGGGCGATGGTGCCGGCGATCACGCCCGTGCGGGTGCCAGTTGGCTGACCGGTATTCATCCGAAGAAGACCGAAGGCGCGGACATTCGCGCGGACATTTCCGCCGATCAGGTGGCCGCTCGGGAACTCGGCAAGAAAACGCAGTTCGGCTCGCTCGAAATCGGCCTTGAAGAGCCTAGCCTCGCGGGCGGATGCGACAGCGGTTATAGTTGCGCGTACACGAACACCATCTCCTGGCGCGGGCCTACCACCCCGAACCCCATGGAAGTGAACCCGCGCGCCGTTTTCGAACGCTTGTTCGGCGATGGCGGCACAACCGATCCTCAAACGCGTCTAAAGTTGTTGAAAGAAGACCGCAGTCTGCTCGATTTTGTGCGCGGCGATGTCGCCCGCTTGCAGCCGGAGCTTGGCGCGCGGGATAAGAACAAACTCGAAGAATATCTGGACGGCATTCGCGATATCGAACGCCGTATTCAGAAGGCCGAGCAGCAAAGCGCCACCATGAAGTTGCCCACTCTCGAACGTCCATCTGGCGTGCCGGACGAATTCGAAGAGCATTCGAAGCTCATGTGCGATCTGATGGTCCTCGCTTTCCAGACCGATATGACGCGCGTAATCAGTTTTATGATGGCTCGCGAAGGCAGCAATCGTAGCTATCGCTCTATCGGAATCGCCGACGGGCACCACTCCGTAACGCACCACCAGAACGATCCGGAAAAGATCGCCAAGACAATCAAAATTGACGAGCTTCACGTCAAATCGTTTGCCTATCTGGTGGACAAGATGGACAAGACCAAAGACGGCGACGGCACTCTGCTGGACCACACGCTTCTGCTGTACGGCAGCAGCATCAGTGATGGCAATGCACACACTCACCACGATCTGCCGCTGGTGCTTGTAGGTGGCGCCGGCTGCAACGTACAGGGCGGCCGCCACATTCGCTATCCAAAAGAAACGCCGATGAACAATCTGCTGCTCACCATGCTGGACAAGGCCGGGGTGCAGGCCCAAACGCTTGGCGATGCCACCGGAAAGATCGACCAGCTTTCCATCGCGTAGACGTCGCGCAGACAAAGATGCCGGTTCCTGTTTTGCGGTGCTCAGTCTTCGCCGCTGCTATTTTTGCGTTGCCCCTGTCTGGTGCAAGCGACCAACGTTTGCTGGATGCCATCAAAGATCAGGGTGGGCGGCCGGTTTCCGGTCTGCTGCCGGACAGGCCATGCTCGCGCAGCGGTCGGACTACGTCGTTGGTTTGGAGCCAATGGCGTTACTCGCGCAACTGGGTAA
>JBBROT010000195.1:0-6683 GCA_038229155.1 Bryobacterales bacterium
GTTCCGGAGAAGTTTCGCGCGGCCGCTCAGGCTACCTTCGTGCGAACGCCGCAAACGGCGGAAGAGGCAAAGCAGCAAGTGGACGCGCTGAAGAAAGATGGCGTGGATGGAATCAAGGCGGTGTTGCAGGGAGGCATTCCGGGTTTCGCATTTAACCGGTTGGACGTTGGTGTGCTGCGCGCGATCTCCGCTGAAGCGCGAGCGCTGGGCCTGCCGATGACGGTTCATACAGGTGAAGCGAAAGATGTGGCGGATGCGCTGGACGCCGGAACGAACGGGATTGAGCACGGCTCCCTGCGCGACCGGATTCCGGTCGAAACTTTCGCGCGCATGGCCAAAGACGGCGTGTACTATGACCCCACCATGAGCGTGTTTGAAGGCTTGGAGCAGTTGTCGCAGCGGAACAGCACGTTGTTCAACCGGTCATTAGTGCAGCAGACGCAGACGAAAGAGATGCTGACGGCGACGCGCAAAATACTCGCGACCAAACCGGGTGCCACGCCGTTCGAGGCGAATCGCGAAGCGGCTACAGCTAACCTGATGGCCGCTTACAAGGCGGGCGTCACGCTGGTGACGGGGAGCGACGCCGGTAACCCCATGGTGTTTCATGGTCCGACGGTGCAGCGCGAAATGGAGTTATGGGTGGAGGCCGGTATTCCAGCGGCTGTGGCGCTGCGGGCGGCGACGGCCAATGCGGCTCGGTTCCTGCGCGTGGACAATCGCATGGGCATGATTCGCAAAGGCCTGGATGCCACGTTTGTGTTGATCGATGGCAACCCCGTGCAGAACATTCAACTGATGGAATCTATTTCGTCCGTGGTGCTGAAAGGCGAACGCGTGGATCGGAGCGAATTGTTCGATCAGAACTAAGCTTCGAAGAACCGGTGCAGGCGTTTGAGTGCTTCGAGAAAAACGGGCTGCGGGGTGAGCAGGCTCAGGACAAGAAAAGCCTCTGAGTTGAAGTCATAGAAGTATCCGGGCTGCACCAGTACGTTCTGCTCCTCCAGAATTTTGAGCACCAGTTCCTCTTCGCCATGCACGCGTGGAACCTGCAATATGGCGGACCAGCCGCCTTCCACCTTGCGCGGGGAAAAGTGCTGTTGCAGGGCGGCGAAGTTCTGGCGCAGGCGGCCGCGAATCTGATTTTGCACGGGTTCGCGCGCGGCAAGCAACGCGGGAAGAGCCTGCTGCACAGGCGTGCCGACTGACAAGTAGGTATCGGCAATCAGTTCCAATCGCTGACGCGCTTCGGGATTGTTCGTGAGTATCCAGGCGAGCTTCATCTGCGGCATGCCCACGGTTTTCGAGAGGCCGTTGAGGCTGAACGCGGTAGTCTCAAGCGCGCGAGCGGCGGGAGTGAAAACTCGCGTGGGGTCGAGCGCGTAATCGGCAAATACTTCGTCGGAGATGAGCGCGAGATCGTGCTCCCGGCAGATGGCGCTGAGCTCTTCGAGTTCGGCAGGTGTGACGTACGAACCGGTGGGATTATTCGGGTTCACGATCACGATGGCGCGGGTGCGGGCGTTGATTCCTTCGCGCAGGGCATGAAGATGAATCGACCAGCCGCCGGCATAGCAGAGAGGGTAGTGGCGGATGGTCACGCTTTCGAGCGCGGCAAGATGATCGAAAAGCGGATAGGAGGGCTGCGGAACCAGGATTTCATCGCCGGGATCGCATAGCAATTTGAAGAGCCAGGAGTATGCTTCGCTGGTGCTGCTGCAGAGAATCAGACGTTCAGCGTCAAGAGCGAAAGCGGCGGCGATCTGTTGGCGCGCGGATTCGAGGCCGGCGGATTCGGGGTCATAGACCAGCATGGCGGGGTCTGCGAAGGCCCGTAGGATCGCAGTCTCGGGATAAATAATTCCGGCGCGCGTGGGATTCGCTTCCGTTAAGTTGAGAACCGGCGCGTTCGCTGCGCGCTTCCGGGCCAGAGCATGGCTGAGGGCATTGGGCGTGGCCTGCCAGGGCAACCGCCGGGAAAACATTAGCGATTCAACCTTGTGTGGAGGATCTGGCGGGAGCGGGACTTGATGCCATCGAAAACGGGCGAATTTTGGAAAGGGGGGAAGGCGTAGCTATCGGGAAACGCGGTTTCGCGCTTCTCGAAAGAGATCTGGAGGAACTGGAGCGGGTGCTCATGATCGCCCCTGAGTTTTGCCCCCTGGATGGATTCCTGAAGGTAACGGCTAAAGTCACCGCGTGTGAAATACATGCCGCCCAGATACCGGTGGCTGGCGGAGAAGGAAGGGTCCACCTGAATCATTTGTTTTATGGTGGCGATGGCGTCGTCCTGGTGGCCGTTGAAGCAGGAAAGGTATCGCGGCAATCCAGATGTTGAGCTTATCCCGATCAACAACACTCTCGGCAAGGGAATGGCGCAAGCCCAACCGAATCTCGCCACGCTACCGACTGCGCCCAAAGTGACCGTACCTGAGCTCCGCGGCAAACTCGATCAGGCGCTTACTTCCGGCCAGATTTCGGCGAAGATCCACTCGGCTTCTCAGTAGATTTGAGGGCACCGGCGTTTAAGCCTTCGGTCAATTCCTCGGCCATGATGGCGCACGCGTTTCCGTGTCCGATCTGCTTTTCATAAGCAACGCGCTCTACGTCCGTTTTGAGCGAAGCGAGATGGGCTCGCGGCGCGGCTACATCAAAATTGGCATCTTTCGGCATTTTCGGTGGACCTCCTCTACTTAATTTGATGATGTGTTATGGACGAAAGATCCGCACTTTCGGCCTCGGCCGGGGCACGCCGAAGATGATAAACCGGATCGCATAGTAAAGCGCGAATCCCGCAATTACTGGCGCAAATGCGACGCCTAACGTGATCTCGATCGAGCTCGACCCGTTGACGGCGCGGATACCTAAAAAAAACAATGCCCACAGGACACAAATCAGAAACCATGCGCGCGTAATCATTTGGGGCGATTACCTCTCAGATGCAATTCTCTCTGAAAGGCTTGACTCTCCTCAAAAGTCCGTCCTTCGAAGGCTACCGCGCGCAAGCGTACCTCGACTCCGCGGGCGTTCCCACGATTGGCTACGGCACGACGCACGGCGTCCAGCTCGGCGATACCTGAACGCGAGCAGCACTTTATCGGCGTGGATAGCGTTTGAACCGGAATCGAGTCTCTGCGCGATTTCGATTTGCGTAGCGGCTTCGGGAAAACGGCCCAGGCTATGAAGGAAGGTGGCGTACCAGTGGTGGGCGGTGGCGTAGTTGGGTTTGATGGCCAGCGCGCGGCGGATAAAGGCCAGTGTGTTGTGAGCCTCCGCCAGGTTATCGTCCAACTGCATGGCGCGCTTGGCGGCCGCTCTACCGCGCGGGTAGGCTTCGGAATCGGGCAGCATGGAGAACTCGCGCAATAGCAGATAGCAATCGGCAAGACCTGTGTAAGCCTGCGCGTAATTAGGGTCTCGCACAACGGCCTGGGTGAACAGATCCACCGCTTGGGAGAGGCTGTCGGGAGTTCTCTTCTGCCAGAGGTAGAGCCCTTGCAGATAGACCTTCTCCGCCTCGGCGTGAGACGGACCGGAGGCAGCCTGGCGGGTACCGAAATAGCGAGTGGCAAGACCAGTCGCGATTATCAGCGCCAGCACGGCGAGACCGGCGATCCAGGGCCGGGCCCGAAAAGGACGCGAGGTGTCGTGCGGGGGGGCCGGCTCGCTGATGGGCTCCGGCGTGCGATGCTCAAAAATGGGGACATAACTGCCGGTTCGCAGAACGATTCGTACCGGGTCCCGCGCGGCCTCCTGCCTGACAATTGGGTCCAAACGTGGGTCCCAGGAGGCGGGACTCCCAGGACGCTTTCCTTCAGCGATTCCCCTTCCCCCTTGAGGGTGCCGTCCACCAGGAAACGGAGAAAGCGGGAAGGCCGCTCCACGTGGGCGAAGGAGTGGCTGGCCAGAACCCGCGCCAGACACCCGGTGATGATCTCCGCAGGAATTTCGCTGGTTTCGGCAGCCGCTTGTTTGAACTTGCTAGTCATGAGGTCTTGCGCCCTCAACCCAGTGGAATCAGCCGTGTAGCACTCGATGCTACGGTAGCATTACCCCTTAATTCCGCTTCTGGCATATCGCAATCCATATGCTGAGTGGCATGAAACTTGTAACATCCCTGCCATTCCTAATGGCTCTTTGTATGCCAGCATACGCCGCATTTGTGTCTTCGATTGTCGCTATTACTGACAGTGAAGGTTCCGCGCTTACCAGCGGTACTGGGGTACCGGGCGTGGAGGTGTCGCTGGCGAATGCCGCCGAACTCACCAGAGCGCTCACCGATTATGGGTTCAATCATGCCTATGCGAGTTCCAGTTCCACCGCGGATGCGCAGGCTACTTCGCAGTGGCTGACGGGGTTTTCTCTCTTCGGCGGTAGCAACTTGACCTTCGTTCCGCTCACAATTCAGTACAGCTACGATGCGACTCTGACGGCATCGGGCTCCCGATTTAACGATGCGTTCGGATTCAGCATCTCGGGCAACAATGGCGCTCAAGCGGGCGGGAACGATGTGTTTCAGGTGATCATCATCTCGCTTTACGCCGCCAATACTTACGAACAATGCCCTGGGGTAACCGCTCCCCTGCCCGGACAGTGCCTGGGTGGTTACAGTGCCGGCGGGTCTGTGACGGCGCTCAACAGTTTCCACTACGGCCCAAATAACATCGGCGGAAATTTGCATGTGAGCGCGGCGGAAGGCACTGTGGATGCTTTCGCAACGGGACGGATTACGGGGATCCGCTGAACTTCAATCCGCTTCGCTGACAACGACGCCGGAACCGGCCACGTGGGGCCTATTGGCAATGGGTCTGTGCGGATTTGTGGTGTGGGGCAGAAAAGCTAAGCTTCGGCGCTGAGCGTCTTGACGTAGCCGGTGCGGGAATAATCGAGGATAAGCCGGTCGCGCGTCACCAGGGTGGCGTTGAGCGAACGGGTGGTTGCGATGAGCATGCGGTCCGCGGGATCGCGGTGGACCTCTCCCGGCAGGCGCGTGCTATCGATCATGATGGCGGGTGAAAGAGGGGCGAATTGAACGCCGGGGGCCTCAAGGGCACGCTCGATCCAGGTGCGGCACTCCACGGAGAGCGTCAACTTTTTCGACTGATCCAGGATTGCGACTTCCCATACCGAAATAGCGGATATATAGACCAGCCCCTGGTTCGCGGCGTGCGCGATGGTGGCCCGGAGCGGCGGCGAAATCTTGTCCGCCACCCCGTCCATCAGCCAGATCCAGATGTGCGTATCGAGTACGAGCGGACTAGGCTTCCGCATCCCACACTTCGCCCGTGGGCCCGACGATATCGGCGTGGTACGTGACCGACCCGGCAAGGAAGCCGAATAGTTCGGGACCGCTCGATTCCATGGGCACCAACCGCGCGACCGGCTTACCGTGCTTGGTGACAATCACTTCGGTGCGTTTCAGCTTGACCCGGTCCATCACTTCCAGGCAGCGGGCTTTGAATTCCCCGGCGGGCATGGGTTCGGTTTCGAGAATGGCCATACTGGTCATAATATTCTGACTGGTTTGAAATGTCAAGGTGGTGGTTTTCATGTGTTGGTTTTTCACGAGCTAGGTCCAGTAGCTTCGGTCCAGGCTGCGGTACTGCACGGCTTCGGCGATGTGTTTCGCCGTGACGCAAGTGGATTGGTCCAGATCGGCAATGGTGCGCGAGACTTTGAGAATGCGGTCATGAGCGCGGGCGGACAGGCTCATTTTGCGGACGGCCAATTCGAGCGTGCGTTCGCCGGTCGAATCGAGCGCGCAATCGGTGCGGATGCGGCGGGAGGGCATATGGGCGTTGTAATAGCCGCGAACTTGTTGAATGCCGCGAGAAGCTTGGACGCGCTCGCGAATGCGCTCAGAAGTTTCGGCGACGGAATCCCCACGCAGTTCTTTATAAGGAACGGCGGGGACTTCAATATGGATATCGATGCGGTCCAGCAGGGGCCCGCTGATTTTGCCCAGGTAGCGCTGGATGATGCCGGGTGTACAGCGGCAATCGCGGGTGGAATCGGAATAGAAGCCGCAGGGGCAGGGGTTCATCGCGGCCACCAGCATGAAGCTGGAAGGGAAACTCAGGCTCATGTGCGAACGGGAGATGGTGACGCTGGAATCTTCGAGCGGCTGGCGCAGCAATTCCAGCACGTTGCGTGGGAATTCCGGGAACTCGTCCAGAAAGAGAAGCCCGTTATGAGCCAGGCTCACTTCGCCGGGTCGGGGCGAACCGGAACCACCGCCGATCAAGCCCGCATCGGAGATG
Organism: Bryobacterales bacterium; assembly: GCA_038229155.1. Lineage (GTDB taxonomy): Bacteria > Acidobacteriota > Terriglobia > Bryobacterales > Bryobacteraceae > JALYXI01. The sequence continues at coordinate 6,261 of JBBROT010000195.1, forward strand.
GTGTGATGCGGCGAGCGGAACGGCCGGGTGCGCATCAAGCCGGCGTTCTTCGGTAGGATGCCGGCTATGCTATGAACCTTCGTGGTCTCAATGGCTTCTGGAAAGGTCAGCGGCGGCAGGATACCGGCCAGGCGCTTCGCGAGCATAGTCTTGCCGGAACCGGGCGGCCCGATCATCAACACGTTGTGGCCGCCGGCTGCGGCCACCAACAGAGCGCGCTTGGCCGAAGTCTGTCCACGGACGTCCGCGAAATCGGGCGCGTGTTCGCGCACCAGGGCGAGCGCGCGGGTACCGTCGTTGGCGACATCGACGACGAAGCCACGAGTACCCAACGCGCGCGCGAGAACCGCGCTGAACACGGCGTCGTCGTCGATCAACACGACTCGATGAGTGCGTTCAATGGTCATGGGGCGCGATTGTCGA
>JBBROT010000196.1:0-6651 GCA_038229155.1 Bryobacterales bacterium
AATACCGAGGGTACGATTCCGCTGGGATTGCCGTCTATTGCGATGACCAGTCGCTGGGCATCAGGCGGGCGTCCGGTAAGCTCCGCAATCTGGAAGAAGCCATTCGGCTGGACCCCGTGGACGGGCTTTACGGCATTGGGCACACGCGCTGGGCAACGCACGGGCGGCCCACGGAAGAGAACGCTCATCCGCATCGCGATTGCACTGGCGATGTGGTGGTGGTGCATAACGGCATCGTCGAAAACTTCATCCCGTTGAAGGAACAACTGCGGCGCGAAGGGCACATTTTCAAGACGGAAACCGACACCGAAATCATTGCGCATTTGGTGGAAAAACATTTCCACGGAAATCTGGAAGAAGCTGTGCGCGCCGGCATTCGCGAGATTACAGGTGTCTTCGCGCTCGCCGTCTTATCGCGCAAAGATCCGAACAAAATTGTGGCCGCGCGTTCCGGGCCGCCCGTGGTCATCGGCATCGGTGAGGGCGAATATTTTGTCGCCTCCGATGTGCCCGCTATTTTGAGCCACACGCGCGACATGTACTTTTTGGCCGATGGCGATATGGCGGTGTTGACGCGCGATGGCGTGACGCTTACAGATCTTGAAGGTAAGCCTGTGAAGCGCGAATTGCAGCACATCACCTGGGACCCCATCATGGCCGAAAAGGGCGGCTACAAACACTTCATGCTGAAGGAAGTGTTTGAGCAGCCGCGCGCCGTGAAAGATACCACGCTCGGGCGCGTCAGTCAGGAGACGGGGCAGATTCACTTGGGTGAAATGGATATCGCGCCCGAAGAGTTTCGCGGCTTTGAGCAGGTGAAGATCATCGCTTGCGGCACCAGTTGGCATTCCGCGCTGGCGGGTAAGTTCATGGTGGAAAAATTGGCGCGGCTTCCCGTAGAAGTGGATTACGGAAGCGAGTTCCGCTATCGCGATCCCATTCTGCTTCCGAAGACGCTGACGGTTGTTATTTCGCAGTCCGGCGAGACAGCGGACACGCTTGCCGCGCAACGTGAAGCGAAGAGCAAAGGCTCGAAGACGCTGGCGATCTGTAATGTTGTGGGCTCCATGATCACGCGCGAAGCCGCCGGCTCCATTTACACTCATGCCGGTCCGGAGATTGGCGTCGCGTCCACAAAGGCCTTTACGTGCCAGCTCACGGCGCTGTTCCTGCTGGCAATGTATCTGGGCCAAATCCGGGGCGTATTGTCCGAAGAGGAATCCATCGGCTATGTGCGCGAGTTGACGAAGTTGCCCGGCAAGCTGGAGGCGATACTGGCGCAGAACGCTGTGTTCGAAGAGCTTTCGCGCAAGCTCTTCCGCTCTACTGACTTTCTGTTTCTCGGGCGCGGCGTGCATTTCCCCATCGCTCTCGAAGGCGCTCTGAAGCTGAAGGAAATTTCCTACATTCACGCCGAAGGTTATCCGGCTGGGGAAATGAAACACGGCCCCAATGCGCTCATCGATGAAAAACTGCCGGTGGTGATATTGGCCGCGCGCGATGTTAACGATAGCGGAAGCCGCACCCTTTACGAAAAGACTGTTTCGAATATTCAGGAAGTGAAAGCGCGCGAAGGCATTGTGGTGGCGATTGTCTGCGACGGCGATCACGAAGCGTCCACCGTGGCCGACCATGTGATTCACATTCCTTCCACCAAAGAGTTGCTGCTGCCGATTCTGGAAGTGGTACCTCTGCAGTTGCTGGCTTATCATATTGCGGTTCGTCGCGGTTGCGATGTGGACCAGCCGCGCAATCTGGCCAAAAGCGTCACGGTGGAATAAATTGAAGCACGCCACCCGGCAAATTGCAGTGGGAACCCGCGGCAAAGGTCTTTACGAGTGCACAGCGATGGCGAAACGGTTTCTGCAGGAGAGCGGTGTCACAGTGGGCTTGCTGACTGCGTTTATAAGGCATACCAGCGCATCCTTAGTGGTTCAAGAAAACGCCGATCCCGATGTGGTTGCCGATCTGAACGATTTCTTCGGCCGCCTGGTGAAAGAGAGCGATACCTGGTACCGGCATCACGATGAGGGCCCTGACGATATGACCAGTCACATTCGTTCGGCATTAACGCAAACCTCAATTGCGATCCCGGTTCATCAAGGCTCGTTGAGCTTCGGCACATGGCAGGGATTGTTCGTCTTCGAGCACCGCGCCACACCGCATACGCGGCAGGTTATGCTTCACGTGATGGGCGAATGAAGATCGAACATCTTGCGCGGGAGGCGGAAATCTTCCGGGCCAAACTGGAACGCGTGAAGCGCAGCCTGGGGCCGCAACCGTTTGAATGGTATCGCTACGATTCGTTAGCCAATGTGGGTCATATCGCCAATCTGCTGACGGGCGCGAACCGTGATTTGAGCGGCGTGCTGAAAAATAAGCCGGTGCTGGATATCGGATGCGCGGATGGCGATTTGGCTTTCTTCCTGGAATCGCTGGGCTGCGAAGTGACGGTGGTGGATTATCCGTTCACCAACCATAACCACATGGCGGGCGTGCACAAGCTGAAAGAGGCGCTCGGCTCGCGCGTTCAGATTCTTTCGATGGACGTGGATTCCCAGTTCACTCTGCCCGGCAAAGAGTTCGGCCTGGCACTGGTGCTGGGCGCGATCTATCATTTGAAAAATCCGTTCTATCTATTGGAGGCCGTCTCCAAGCGGGCGCGGCACACCGTGTTGAGCACTCGCATCGCGCGGCATGTGCCCGGTTTGCCGCAGGATGTGAGCGATGTTTCGCTTGCGTATCTATTGGGCCCAACCGAGCTGAACGGGGACAAAAGCAACTTTTGGATCTTCACCGAAGCCAGCTTCCGCCAACTATTGAAGCGCACGAATTGGGACGTGCTGGACTTAACCACCTTTGGCGATCGGAGCGCCTCAGACCCGGTGCGCGCCGAACATGACGAGCGCCTGTTCTGCTTCGCGCGCAGCCGCTATGCCATGGCCAACGTTGAACTGCTGGAAGGCTGGCACGACGATGAGGGCGATGGCTGGCGTTGGACCAGCAAAGAGTTCGCAATCCGGGTTCGTGTGCCCGTGGGCGACGCGCGCGCGCGGCTCATGATGAAAGTGTTCCTCCCCGAGTCATTGCTTGAGCGGTGGGGCGAGTTGACCCTCGAAACCAGCGGCGCGCCTCCTGTCACCTTGCGAGAGGCCGGCTATCACGAAACGCACATCGATCTCGGCCCGCAGGATGGCAGCACTCACGAAGTGCGCTTCTCACTTAATCGCGCCCTGCCGCCTGACGAGACCGATGACCGCGAGCGAGGCATTATTGTGCACTCGCTCGAAGTCTCCTAGCAGGCTAGTTGAGTAGCTTGTTGTTGTTCCGCAGGTAAGCGGGCACGTCTAAATCGTCGGGGTCCAGAAAGATCGGCATGTCGTCTTCTTCTTCCCCGGTCGGCTCCGCGGTCAGTTCCGGTTGAGAGACCTGCGCCGGCGGTGGCGGCTCGGGCGTCTGTACTTTGATGAAGAAAGGTTCTTCGCGAACCGCTTCCGGCATCTGGAATCCCGTTGCGATGACGGTCACTTTCACAGCGTCGCCCATGGTGTCGTTCGAGATCACGCCGAAGTTGATCTGCAAGTCATCGCAGCTAGTGGCTTCGCGCACAATGTTGCAAGCCTCATTCACCTCATGCAGCCCCAAGCCGCTGGCACCGGTGATGTTGATCAGAATGCGGCGGGCACCGGCAATCTTCGTGTCTTCGAGAAGCGGGTAATTGATCGCCAGCCGCGCCGCTTCCACCACCGCATTTTCGCCGCGCGCAGTGGCGGTGCCCATCATGGCGTGACCCATTCCCAGCATGGTGGCGCGAATGTCTGAGAAATCCAGGTTGATCATGCCGGGGGTCAGGATGATATCGCTGATGCCCTGCACGGCCTGGCGCAAAATGTCATCGGCCATCTTGAACGCGGCGGTCATACTGGTTCCGCGCGGCAGGATGGAAAGCAGCCGGTCGTTGGGGATGGTGATCAGCGTATCGCAACTGGAAGCGAGTTCCACCACGCTCTTCTCGGCGGCCTTCATGCGCTTCGGGCCCTCGAAGCTAAACGGCTTCGTGACCACCGCAACAGTCAAAGCGTCCAGCTCTTTCGCCAGCGACGCAATTACCGGTGCCGCGCCCGCGCCCGTGCCGCCGCCCAACCCGGCGGTGACGAACACCATGTCCGCGCCATGCAGTAATTCCAGAATGCGCTCCGTATCTTCAAGAGCCGCCTGCCGACCGATAAGCGGGTCCGAACCCACGCCCAAGCCCTTGGTAATCTTCGCGCCGATCTGAATTTTGCTCGGCACATTCGAGTTCGCAAGCGATTGCAAATCCGTGTTCAGAACGTGGAACTCCACGCCATCCAGGCCCTCTTCCAGCATGCGGGCCACGGCATTCGAACCCGCCCCGCCCACGCCAATCACTTTGATGCGAGCGCCCTTGCGCGCTTCGTCCTGCAACTGGAATCGCATTCCATCCACTCCGGTAATTTCAATCGCCGCCATAGTATCTTCCCCGTGCCCTTAACGTAAGATCCGCCCCAGCATCCCGATGCTATGCCGGTCCATATTCACTTGAGTGTGCAGGCGCGCCGAATACATCGCGAGGCCGATCGCGGTGCTCCAGGAAGGCTCATCCAGATCCGCCGGCCAATCCTGCAGACCGATTCCCAGCCCCAAGCGCACCTGGCATCCCAACACATGTTCACCGATGTCGCACATGCCATGCAAGTGTGCGCCGCCGCCTGTCAGCACCAGTCCGCTGGTGAGCCCGCGCTGCATGCCGACCCGCGTCAATTCCTTTTTCACCATGGTGAAAAGTTCCTGCGCGCGAGCCTCGATGATCTCATTCAAGCGCTTGCGCGATGCTTCGCGCGGCTCACGGCCATCGGCAACGGGAATTTCAATGAAGCTGTTATCTGAGGTCCAGCCCGCGACGGCGCTGCCGTATTCTTCTTTCACCAGTTCGGCGTGTTCCGCGCTCACGCGAAGCACATGCGCAATGTCGCGCGTGAAGTGATCGCCGCAGATGGGGATGGTGGCGGCAAGCTGCAAAGCGTCGTCATAATAGACCACCAGTTCCGAGGAGTGCGAACCGATGTCCAGGCAGGCAATGCCTTCATGCCTGTCTTCGGGAAGCACGGACGCATAGAACGAAGCCATAGCGTCGAAGACCGTCTCATCCACGGTCAGGTGGGCCTGATTCACCGCGCCAACCAGCGTGCTGTGTTCCGCCTGCGAGGCCATCACCATATAGACGTTCGCCTCCAAAGCGTACGCCAGCATGGTGCGCGGATCGCGATAGCCGGGCATATCGTCCACGATGAAGTCCTGCGGCACCATGTGCAGAATCATGCGGTCTTCCGCCATCTGCACGCGCGATGCGCGCTTCAAAGCGGCATTGATATCCGGTTGACCGATTTCCCGCGGGCGTCCCAGCTCATACTTGCTGCGAGTGCCGGCACCGCGAACCGTTAGTCCACCGAAGCTTGCCGTCACCGATTCCACCAGCGTCTGTGCCATGGATTCGGCCTGCTGCACCGCATCCAGAATGCAGTGCGAAACGGCTTGCTGATCCACGATGCGGCTCTTTTGCCAGCCTTTCGATTCCACCATTCCGCAGCCCAGAAACCGCATCCGGTTGTTTTCCAGTTTGCAGATGACCGCGCGGGTATACCGGCTCCCTGCGTCCAATCCAACGGCGAGTGATGGTGTATTGCTCATTCGAATCAGGCCTTATTTTGTGGTGATGCGGTCGTCCAGACGAAGGTCGAACACTGAGGCCATAGGTGAGGTGCGCGCGATCTCAGGATAGTGCTGCGTGAAGTTAGCCAGGCGCGAGGCGAAGTTGCGATCGCCCATCCATAATTCCACGGCGTGATGATCCACCTGCGTAATCACGCGAAGGTCTTGCAGGCTGGCGGTATTGATCTCTGAAATTTCGGCGGCTTGCAGTCCTAACTCCGCCACCATACTGCTCATTGCCCCGACACGCGCGCTGCGTTCGGCTTCGGTCTGCTCTTCAGTGATGCCGCTCAGTACCGGCAAGCTGAACCGCACCTTCGGCGGCGCGGAGAGAAACACGCCGGCCGCATCGATCAGCAAATACTGACCGCCCGGCATGTTGACGAACGCAACCGGCTTGCGCTCTTTGATACGAACCAGCAAACGATTGGGCCACAGCCGTGAGATGGAAGCGTCCTCCACCCAGTCCACGGCCAGCAGGCGGCGGCGCCGCTCCGCCATCGGCGTGCGAAACGAACTGTGGCCCAGGTCCATCGCGAACATCTGCATCAGCCTGGCCCGCGATGCGTAACGGACACCTTCCAGCCTGATGCTCGCGCTGCCGCCGCTCAAAGCGAAGTGGCTATCCGTCAATACGAAATTCTGCACGCGTTTCGCCGCGTATGCGGTGGAACCGGCCACCGCGCCCCATGCCGCAAGCGTAAATACAGTCCGCCAGGGGAAGCGTTTCGGCCTGACGACTTTAGGCATGCCGCAGCTTCTCCAGTATCAGATCGGCGGCCTGGGTCACCGTCCCCGCACCCAACGTGATGACCAGATCGTCCGGCTCCAGGCCCTGCGTGATGGCACTGACACCGGCTTCGAGAGTACCCACATACGTCGCGGAACGATGGCCGAATTGACGCGTGCGCTCCGCCATCA
>JBBROT010000197.1:0-6604 GCA_038229155.1 Bryobacterales bacterium
ACCCCGCGCTCGAACCCCGCCACCTACACCGGCCTCTTCGCCCCCATTCGCGACCTGTTCGCCATGCTGCCCGAATCGCGTGAGCGCGGCTACAAGCCCGGCCGCTTCAGCTTCAATGTGAAAGGCGGGCGCTGCGAAGCCTGCCAGGGCGATGGCCTCAAACGCATCGAAATGAACTTCCTCCCCGATGTCTACGTCACTTGTGACGTGTGCCGCGGCCGCCGCTATAACCAGGAAACTCTGCAAGTCAAATTTCGTAATAAGTCCATTGCGGATCTCCTCGAAATGACCGTCGAAGAGGCTTATCCGCTCATGGAAAATCTTCCCCATATCGCGCCCAAGCTCAAGACCCTGAACGATGTCGGGCTCGGCTATGTGCACCTCGGCCAATCCGCCACCACGCTCTCCGGCGGCGAAGCGCAGCGCATCAAACTCGCAAAAGAATTGAGCAAACGCCAGACCGGCAAAACGTTTTATCTCCTCGACGAGCCCACCACCGGCCTGCACTTTGAAGACGTCCGCAAGCTGCTCGATGTGCTGCAAAGCCTGGTCTCGCTCGGCAACACCATCGTCGTCATCGAACACAATCTCGATGTCATCAAATCCGCCGATTGGATCGTCGATATGGGTCCCGATGGCGGCGAAGGCGGCGGCCGCATCGTCGCCAGCGGCACCCCGGAGCAGGTCGTAAAATCCAAAAAAAGTTTCACCGCGGACGCCCTTCGCAAAGTGCTGACCGCCGCATGAGCAACTCGCCCAAGCCCCTGCCCATGGACCTTACCGGTCTGCGGACCATCTCCCTCCATGACCGTCCCGGCAAAGTCGCCATTGCCGATTTTGCCACGCCTTGGCAGCCCGGCACCCCGCTCACCAGACTCTTCCCGCCCCTGCTCGCCGCCAATTCCTTCCGCGCCATAGTCGATGCCATCGCCACTGCCAAAGCGAATAGCAAGCCAATCCTCTGGGGACTTGGCGGACACGTCATCAAGTGCGGCCTCGCCCCTATCCTGATCGATCTCATGCATCGCGGCTTCGCCACATCTTTTTCCATGAACGGTTCCGCCGCCATTCACGATTACGAAATCGCGCTCTGCGGCAGCACCAGTGAAGACGTCGAAGCCGTCCTGCCCGATGGCCGCTTCGGTTCCGCCGAAGAAACCGGCCGCGAGATGAACGACGCGATTCGTCCCGGCCTGGGTCTCGGCGAATCCTATTGCGCCAGCCTGCAAAACGCCCCCTTCGCCGCACACAGTCTGCTCGCCCAAGCCGGCCGCGCCGCCGTCCCCGTCACCGTTCACGTCGCCATCGGCACCGATACTCCGCACACCCATCCCGCCGTAAACCCCGCGGCCCTCGGCGCGGCCACCCATCACGATTTCCGCCTCTTCTGCACCCTGGTCTCTCAAATGAATGAAGGCGGCGTCTATCTCAACATCGGCTCGGCCGTCATCATGCCGGAAGTCTTCCTCAAAGCCGTCTCCACCGCCCGCAATCTCGGCCATCCGCTCACGCGTTTCACCACCGCGAATTTCGATTTTCTCCAGCACTACCGCCCCCGCCTCAACGTGGTCGAGCGTCCCCACTCGGGCGCCGGCGGCAAAGGCTACGCCATCACCGGCCATCACGAAATCATGATTCCGCTTCTCGCCATGGCCTTGCGCGAAACCGAATCATGAGCCCGGAACCAATCCCCGAAACCATCATCGAAGACCCTATCTCCTGGGGCTACCAGGATCTGCTCCTCTTCACCTTCCTCAGCCTCCTCTCCATCCTGTCCACCCAACTGTTCATGCACTTGCTGGCCGGCGCGCTCCATCTCGATCCCAAATCCGGCGCGGTGCTCATCCCTTCTCAACTGCTCCTTTACGCGTGTCTGCTCACCATCCTCTTCGCACTCATCAAGCTCCAATACGGCCGCGAATTCTGGAGTTCCCTGCACTGGCAAAATTCCAAAACCGCGCCCGGAGCCGCCTTCCTCCTCGGCCTCGCCTCCTCCTACGCCATCCAACTCATTGGCCTGCTGCTCCACACCCCGAACGTCGAAACGCCCATCAAGAAACTCCTCTCCAGCCGCGCCGGCGTGCTCGAATTCGGCATCCTCGCCGTCACCCTCGGCCCCCTCTGCGAAGAGCTCGTCTTTCGCGGTTTCGTCCAGCCCGTGCTGGTCCGGTCCTTCGGACCCGCGTTCGGCATCCTCGTCACCGCGTCGCTTTTCGGCGCGCTTCACTTGGCCCAGAACGCCTTCATCTGGCAGATGGGCCTGCTCATCACACTCGCCGGTCTCGCCTTCGGCTGGATGCGCCAAATCACCGGCTCCACCAAAGCCTCCACCTGGATGCACGCCGGCTTCAACTCAACCGTCTTCTTCTACTTCCTGCAAAATCCAAAGCTCCCGCACGCACAATGATCGAAACCATTCAATGGACCCCCGGCGGCGTCGTCATGATCGATCAGACGCGCCTCCCGAATGAAGAAATATACGTCACCTGCCAAACGTATGAAGAGGTAGCCGCCGCCATCCGCACCATGGTCATCCGCGGCGCACCCGCCATCGGAGTCGCCGCCGCCATGGGCATCGCCCTCGGCATGCAAACCGAAGGTGCCGATTTCACGCTCATCTGCGATACCCTCGGCCGCACCCGCCCCACCGCCGTCAATCTCTTCTGGGCCATCGACCGCATGCGCCGCCTGCATCAAAATCTCACCGGCCGCCCGCACCAAGAAATCGCCAAAGCACTGGCCGATGAAGCCCAACTCATCCGCGTCGAAGACATCGCAATCAATCGCGCCATGGGCCGCCACGGCGCCCCCCTCGTCCCCGATGGCAAGACCGTGCTCACGCATTGCAACGCCGGTGCTCTCGCCACCGCCGGATATGGCACCGCCCTCGGCGTCATCCGCGCCGCCGTCGAAAGCGGCAAGCACATCGACGTGTTCGCCGATGAAACCCGCCCCTTCCTCCAAGGCTCCCGCCTCACCATCTGGGAACTCCAGCACGATGGCATCGCCGCCACGCTCATCACGGACAACATGGCCGGGCACTTCCTCAAATCCGGCCGCATCGGCTGCGTAGTCGTCGGCGCCGATCGCATCGCCGCCAATGGCGATGTCGCAAACAAAATCGGCACCTATAGCGTCGCCGTCTTAGCCAAAGAAAACGGCATCCCGTTTTACGTGGCCGCCCCTACCTCCACTCTCGATCTTACTCTCAAGACCGGCGATGAAATTCCCATCGAAGAACGCGCCGCAAGCGAAGTCACTCACTACGCCGGCAAGTCCATCGCGCCGCCCAACACCGAAGCGCGCCACCCCGCGTTCGATGTCACGCCCAATCGCTACGTCACCGCCATCATCACGGAAAACGGTGTCGCCCGTGCGCCTTATGAAGAATCTCTGGCCAAGGCAAAGTTACAATAAGAGAATCTATGCGCGTCTTCCTCAGCCTTCTTTTCTCCCTCACCCTGCTCACCGCCGGTGACCTTTCAAACCGCCGCGCCCCCGGCTTCTCGCTCCCCGATCAAAGCCAGAAAGAGCACGACCTGCAGGACTATCGCGGCAAAGTCCTCATCATCGAGTGGATGCAAACCACCTGCCCCCACTGCCTCGCCTTCTCCCCCATCCTCGAAGAGGCAAAGGTCAAATACAAAGGCAAAGTGGAAGTGCTTTCCGTGGTGCTCCCGCCCGACACGCTCGAGAACGTGCGCAAGTACGTCAAGGAACAAAAGACCACGTCCCCGGTCCTATTCGACAGCGGCCAGATGACCTCGTCGTACCTTAAAATCACCCCGCAGAACCCGAACGTGGTATTCCCGCAGATCTTCCTGATCGATCAAACCGGCATGATCCGCGACAACTTCAAATACTCCGCGTCCACCGAAAAGTTTTTCCAAAGCAAGGCCCTCTTCACCGAAATCGATAAGCTCCTGAAGTAGCTATGCCAACGTCAGACTACTACTCCGACACCGACCCCGCGGCCATGGAAGTCTGGGTCGACCAGTTTCGCAAAATGGCTCCCGAGCGCCGCGTGCAACTGGCGCTCGAACACTCCGAAACCCTCTTCAAACTAGTCGAATTGAACGTTCGCGAAACCTACCCCCAAGCCAGCGAGCGTGAAATCTTCCTGCGAGTCGCCGCCCGCCACCTCAGTCGCGACCAGATGGTCGGTGCCTACGGCTGGGACCCGGAGCAACACCCGTAGTGTCACCCAACGATGGTTATCGAATTCTCATAGATGCTTTCAATCAGCTTGGCATCGAGTTCTTTGTAGGCGGCTCCATCGCGAGCTCCTTTCATGGCATACCGCGCGGTACCCGCGACGTTGATATAGTAGCCGCCATTTCGCCTTCTCACGTTGATCGCCTTGCAGAGATGCTGAGTGCCGATTTCTATGCCGACCCAGATCTCATGCGGCAATCCATTAAGCTCGGGCGATCGTTCAACCTGATCCACCTGGCAACATCCTACAAGTTCGACATCTTCCCGCTCAAGACCGACGAGTTTCACAAACTGCAATTCGCGCGCAGGCAGTCGAAGGATCTGACCCGAGCCGGTCTGCCGGGTTCGGGCTCGTTTGTAGCAAGCGCCGAAGACACGCTTCTCGAAAAACTCAATTGGTACCGGATGGGGGGAGGGACGTCCACAAACCAGTGGAACGATATTCTCTCCGTCCTCGATGTTCAAAAAGCCGCTCTCGATTGGGATTATCTCAACCGCTGGGCCAGTCATCTGAAAGTGACAGATCTACTGGACCGCGCGCGCCAGGAACTTAAACCCGCCCCCCCCGCATCTCCTCAGCCAGATAATCCGTAGCCCGCCAACTCAACGCCAAAATCGTTAACGTCGGGTTCTTCTCACTCGCCGTCGTAAACGCCGCCCCATCCACCACAAACAGATTCTTCACGTCATGGCTCTGGCAAAATCCATTCAGCGCGCTCCGCTTCGGGTCCGCGCCCATCCGGCATGTCCCATGCTCGTGAATCGCGCTCCCGCTCACATCGATCTTCCCTCGCTCAAACGGCAATATCTCTGCCTTCGCCGCCGTCAGCACGCTCTCCGCCGTGTCGTACATCTCCTTAACCATCAGCCGCTCATTCTCACCGGTCTTATAATCGATCCGCACCACCGGGAACCCATACCGGTCTTTCTTCTCCGTGTCCAGCGTCACGCGATTGTCCTTCCGCGGCAGCACTTCCCCATAAGGATGCAGCGCCACCAGCGCCGGATACCGCCGCTTCACACCCGCTTTAAATTCCGCCCCAAAGCCCGGCAGATCCTTCGCGAACGCCGCCCCACCCTGCGCGCCCCCACCCCAAAACTGGCTCCCATACCCGCGCAAATATTCCCGCTTCTTCCCGCGATGATTGAACCGCGGCATATAAATATGCTCGCCCCCAATCCCGTCATCGTTCCGCGTCGCCGTCCCCAATAGCTCCGGCACAAACCCATACATGTGAAACCGCACCTGCTCCGTCAGATACCGCCCCACCACGTCCGACGAATTCGCAATCCCGTTCGGGTGCCGCTCCGATTTCGAATTCAGCAGTATCCGCGTCGAATCGATGCACGCCGCCGCCACAATTACCACGCGCGCCTTCATCGTCCGTTCCGCGCCCGTCCGCCGGTCGAAATACCGCACGCCATTCGCCAGCCCGTTATCGCCCGTCAACACCTCCGCGACGACAGCGTTATCGATCATCTTGACCTTACCGGTCTTCAGCGCCGGCTCAATCAAATAGTCCGACGCGTTGAAGAATGCCGACACATCGCACCCGCGCCCGCAAGCCCCGCAGTAATGGCAAGCATTGTGCCCGTTATGCGGCTTCGTCAACACCGCCCGACGCACCGGCACAATCGAAATGCCCTCCGACGCCGCTGCTTTCTGCAAATATTTCTCCCCGCACCGCATGTTCGGCGGAGGCAAATGAAACTTGCTGCCCGGCAGCGAATCCTGATCGTCATCGCCCCCGCACACCCCGATAAACTGCTCGACTTTATCGTAATAAGGCGCAATATCGGAATAGCCGATCGGCCACGGAATCTCCCACCCATCCCGCTCGGCCGACTTCAAATCCAAGTCGCCATAACGCAACGAAACGCGCCCCCAGATATTCGTACGCCCACCCCGACCCCACACCCGCACCAGATCGAAAGGCTTCTCCGCCGGGGTCACATAAGGTTGTTCTTTCTTGTCGAGTTGAAACTGCGTTGGCCGCTCCCCGCGGTCCATCCGCTCCCGCCACTCCCACGGCTTCACATGCGTCCAAAACTTAGACCGGGCAAACTTCTCGCCCGCATCCAGCACGGTCACATCGATCCCCTTGCGAGCCAGATTCCACGCCGCCATCCCACCCGCGGCCCCGCTCCCCACAATCACCACATCATGAACAGTCTGCATACTCGATTTGCGTTAATCATATCTTGAAGCGGTGCCGCCTGCCGATGCTGCCGTATCACGCCACATCCTCATAAGTCACACTGGCGTCCGGGCAGCAACACTATTCTTTTCTGACAAAAGGATCGACAACGGTGACGCCGGCGTTTGCGAAATCAGCACGATTTCGCGTGACGACTGTCAGACTGTGGACGGCCGCCGTCGCCGCGATGA
>JBBROT010000198.1:0-6578 GCA_038229155.1 Bryobacterales bacterium
ACATTTCGCAGGAATAAAAAGATCACCATCACGATGAGGCCGAGCGTGAGCACCATGGTGAACTGCACATCGTGATAGCTCTCGCGAATGGTGTCGGAGCGGTCGTAGAGGATATCCATCTTGACGGCCGGCGGAAGTTCCGACTGGAATTGCGGCAGTAATTGTTTGATGGAATCGGTAACGGCGATGGTGTTGGTGCCGGGTTGCCTTTGAATGCCCAAGACGATGGCGCGCGTGGATTTGCCATCTTTGTTAAACCAGGAAGCGGTCTTATCGTCTTCCACGCTATCGATTATTTTGCCCAACTCGCGCAGGCGCACTGGCGACCCGTTGCGGTAGGTGACAATCAGGCTCTTATACTGCTCCGCGCTGGTCAATTGACCGGTGGCCTGCAACGTGAATGCGCGCTTCGGCCCTTGAATGGTGCCGGTGGGAAGGTTTACATTCCAGCTCTTGAGAGCCGTTTCAATTTCATTGATGCCGATGCGCCGCGCCGCCATGGCGTGCGGATCCATCTGCGCGTGCACGGCATATTTCTGAGCGCCCAGCACTTGGACTTGCGCGACTCCGGAGATCATGCTGATGCGCTGCGCCACGCGCGTTTCCGCGTATTCATCGAGGGTGTATAAGGGCAGCGACGCTGAAGTGAGAGCCAGATAAAGGATGGGCTGATCCGCCGGATTCACCTTCGTAAACGTAGGCGGTGTGGGCATGCCTTGCGGCAACAGGCGCTGCGATTGGGTGATGGCCGATTGAACATCGACAGCCGCTCCATCCAGGTTCCTGCTCAGGTCGAATTCGAGCGTGACCTGCGTGGACCCGAGCGAATTCGTCGAGGTCATGGAATCGAGCCCGGCGATTAAAGAGAACTGATTTTCGAGTGGAGTGGCCACGCTTGAAGCCATGGTCTCCGGGCTTGCGCCGGGCAGGCTCGCGGTGATCAGCAGCGTGGGCAGATCCACGTTCGGCAAATCGCTCACGCCCAAGGAGCGGTACGCCACCGTGCCGAACAGCGCAATCGCCACCATGAGCAGGCTGGTGGCGATGGGACGGCGGATGAAAGTTTCGGAGATGTTCATGGCGTGATGTTTACGGGACCAGTACAGCGGGTTCACCCAGGGGAGCGAGCGGCGTTGCGGGCGCTTTCTTCTTACCGCGCCGGCTTTGCAGACCCGCCATGTAGGTATAGACCACGGGAGTGAGGTACAGGGTAATCAGTTGCGAAAAGATCAAACCGCCCACCACGGCCACGCCCAGGGGACGCCTCGCCTCGCCGCCCGAGCCATAGCCGAGCGCCATCGGTAGCGCGCCCAGCATGGCGGCCATGGAGGTCATCAGAATCGGACGGAAGCGGGTGAGACAGCCTTCGTGAATCGCGTCCCGCGGTGACTTGCCTTCGTTCCGTTCCGCCGCGAGAGCGAAATCGATCTGCATGATGGCGTTCTTTTTCACGATGCCGATGAGCATGATCAATCCGACGAACGAGTAAATATTCAGATCGACGCCGAAGATCAAAAGCGTCAGCAGCGCGCCGAAACCGGCGGCGGGGATACCGGAGAGAATCGTGAGCGGGTGGATATAGCTTTCATAGAGCACGCCCAGGACGATGTACACCACGGCGATGGCGACGATCAGCAGCAGGCCCATGTTCGAAAGCGAACTTTGAAAAGCCTTGGCGGTGCCGGTGAAGCTGGTGGCGAAATTCGCGGGCAGCGTTCTCTTGGCCAGGTCTCCAATTTCCGTAACAGCTTCGCCCAGCGAAACACCAGGGCGCAGGTTGAACGAGATGGTGACGGAAGGCAACTGGCCGGTGTGATTGATGCTCTGCGGCCCGGTATCCTGCTTCTGCGTGACGATGGCGCTAAGGGGCACCAGCGCGCCGGTGCCGGACTTCAGATAAATTTCAGAAAGCGAATCGGCATGTGCCTGATACTTGGGGTCCATCTCCAGCAACACGCGCGATTGCGTGGTGGCTCCATAGATGGTGGAGACCCAACTGGGGCCGTAGCCGTCATAGAGAGCGCCTTCAATTTGCTGCGCGTTCAACTGCAGCGCGGCGGCTTTATCGCGATCGATATGCAGCATCACGCGCGGGCTCTTCATCTGCAAGTCCGTGGTGACATCCTGCACCAGAGGCAGCTTGGCCACTTCCTTCTGCAGCTTGTCGGTCTGCGCGTAAAGCGATGTGGTGTCCGGGCCGGAAACGGTCAACTCATAGCCGCTCTTCGACATCCTGCCGCCAATGCGAATGGCCGGGGGCACGCTCATGAATATGCGTACGCCGGGCATGCCGCTCACTTTGGGCCGCAGCTTTTCAGCCACCTGAGACGCGGTCAGCGTGCGCTCTTTGCGCGGCTTCAGTTGAAGAAATATTCGCGCGGTGGAGGTGCCGCCGCCACCCCAGCCGCCGCCCACGCTGGACATGAAAGTATCGACATCGGGGTCCTGCTGAAAGATGCGGTTGACGCGCTCCTGGATGCGCATCATCTCCTGATAGCTGGTGCCCTGCGCCGCTTCCGTGGTGACCATCAACTGATCGTTATCGGTTTCGGGGATGAAGCCCTTGGGCACCACGACGTATAAGTACGCCGTGGCTGCCACCACCGCGATGAACACCACACCCATCACGGGCCGATGGCGCAACACCCAGGAAAGGCTCCAATCGTAACCGCGATTGAGCCTGTTGAAGAAGCCGTCCATCATGCGCGACAGGATGTTGCGGTGCAGCTTCTCTTTATGAGCACGCAGCAGGCGGCTGCAAAGCATGGGGGTCAGCGTGACGGAAACGAAGCCCGAAATCAGAATGGCAACGCAGATGGTGACGGCGAATTCACGAAAGAGGCGGCCCAGAATTCCGCCCATGAACAACAGCGGAATGAAAACAGCCGCCAGCGAAATGGTCATGGAGATGATGGTGAATGAGATCTCGCGCGATCCACGCAGCGCCGCCTGCATGGGGGGCACGCCCTTCTCCACATGCCGCACGATGTTCTCAAGCATCACGATGGCGTCATCCACCACGAAGCCCACTGAAAGTATCAGCGCCATCATGGAGAGATTGTCCAGACTGTAGCTCAGGCAATACATCACCGCGAAGGTTCCCACGATGGAGAACGGCAGAGCCATGCTGGGAATGAACGTGGCGGAGACATTGCGCAGGAACACGAAGATGACGCCGATCACCAGCACCAGCGTGATCATCATGGTGTACTTGATGTCCTGAAAGGCCTCGCGAATATTCTTCGAACGGTCGCCGCGGATGGTGAGATTTACAGCGGGAGGCAGTTGCGCCTGGAACGTGGGGATCAGCTTCTTGATGGCGTCAGTCACCTCAATGGTGTTGCTGCCGGGCTGGCGCATGATCATCAGATTGATGGCTTTATATTCTTCATGCGGATAGACAAGCCAAGTGGTGTTCTTGTCGTCTTCCACGCTGTCGATCACATTCGAAATGTCCTGCAAGCGAATCGGCGCGCCGTTCCGGTAGGCGACGATCATGGGGCGAAACGCTTCGGCGTTCATAAGCTGCCCGTTCGTTTCCACGTTGTAGGCTGTGTGCGCGCCGTAAAGCGTGCCGGTGGGAAGATTGGTATTCCAGCCCTGAATGGCAGACGCCACTTCATCGATGCCGATCTGGCGGCTGGCGAGTTTCCGCGGATCTACTTGTATGTGAACCGCATACTTCATGGCACCCATCACGTTCACCTGCGCCACGCCGTTGACCATGGAGACGCGCTGTGCCACCAGCGTCTCGGCATATTCGTCGAGCTTATAGAGTGGGATGGTCCGCGACGTCATCCCGAGAAACATGATGGGCGAATCGGCTGGATTCTGTTTGCGGAACGAAGGCGGGCTGGGGATGCCGGGAGGCAGCAGGGGCGTGGCCGCGCTGATGGCGGTCTGCACATCCACGGCGGCACCGTCGATCTTCCGCGCCAGATCGAACTGCAGCGTGATGGAAGTTGAGCCGGTGGAACTGCTAGACGACATGGAATCGAGACCGGCGATTCCGGTGAACTGCCTTTCGAGCGGCGTCGCGACGGCGGAGGCCATGGTGGCCGGGTCCGCGCCGGGGAGGCTCGCGCCTACATTCAGCGTGGGAAAATCCACGTTTGGCATGTCGCTGACCGGCAGAGCCTGATAAGCCACCACGCCGAACAGCGCAATTCCCAGCATCAGCAAACTGGTGGCGATGGGACGCTTGATGAAAAATTCCGAGAAGTTCACGTTCTTCCCTCCACTGCCCGCGTTAGGTCTTAGGGCGTCGCCGGCCGCCACCATTGCCGCCCGGGCCGCCACCGGGTTGGCGCACCACGACTTTCATTCCGGGCGCTAAGCGAAGCTGCCCTTCGGTCACCACCGTTTCACCGGCGGCTAGGCCGGTTTGAATCACCAAATCCTGATCGATGCGCGCGCCTGTGGTGACGGGCCGGGTTTCCACGGAACGGTCACCCTTCACGACGAATACAAATGAGCCATCCTGCCCGGTCTGCACCGCCTGGTTCGGAACCGTCAAAGCATTTTGCTGCGTAGTCAGCCTGAGCGTCACGCGCACGAATTCTCCGGGCCACAGTTTGCGGCCCGCGTTCGGAAATGTGCCCTTCAATTTGATTGTTCCCGTGGTCATGTCAACGTTGTTATCGGTGAAAGTCAAAACGCCGGTTTCGACAGCCGCCGGGTCATCCTGCGGTATGGCGGTTACAGGTAATTTGCCGATGGCCATGTAGCGCTTGATTTCACCCAACTGCGCTTCCGGAACGGCAAACGTGACGTAGATGGGCTGCACCTGGTTGATGGTCATCAGGTCCACTGTGTTGGCCGTGATAATGTTGCCCTGCTTCACGTTGATGCTGCCGGTGCGGCCATCGATGGGAGATCTGATTTCGGTATAGCCGAACTGCACCAGCATGGTTTCCACGGTGGCTTTCTGAGCGGCAATTTCCGCCAGGGCACTTTCAATGGCTGCTTGATCGGCCGCAATGGCCTGTTGGGCCGCATCCGCCGCGCTGCGCAACTGCTCCGTTTGATCTTTCGAGACGATGCCTTCTTTTTGCAGGTCGGCATAGCGGTTGGCTTGATCGCGGCTATACTTCGCCTGCGCCTGATCACGCGCCAGATTGGCCCGCGCTTGGCTTAAGAGGGCCTGGTCGCGCGCCAAAGTCGCTTGCGCCTGCTGCACCTGCGCCTTCATCGCACGCGGATCGATACTGAATAGCGGCTGACCTTTGCGAACATAATCGCCTTCATGAATGTAGGCCTTGGTCAATTCTCCAGAGACCTGCGCTTTCAAGGCGATTGCGGAATACGCCTCCACATTGCCGATTACCTGCAACTCCACCGGCACATCGCGGGTTGAAACAGTGGTAGTGATTACGGGCACATCGCCGCCGCCCTTTTTGGAACTTTTTGAGGTATCGGCGTCTTTATTGGCGCAACCTGTTAGCAGAAGCAAAACAAGCGCGGTTGCGGCCAGCGTGGCGGAAGCAGAGTTGGGCCTTTCTATTACGCGTGTAATCAATCGGTTCCTTCGCTCGTTCAAAATATCAGTTCCGCCTAAGGAAAAGGGCGGCCGGCATAGCTGGCAGGAGATCTAAAGCCGGATGACCCTAATTGTCTGGCGTCGCAAACAGGGCGAAGGTTACCAATCCACTTCTTTCGGGAAGTACTCGGCAATCAGATCGGTGTAGTACGGCTTGAGCGCTTTCAGATCCGGCCGGGAAGCGGATTTCGAATACAGATCGTAGGGATTGAACTGGCGCACCCAAGCGAACATCTCACTGTCATGCCCGTTTAATAAATGGCCGTAGGCGTTTTCGCGGTGACCCGGATAAAAGGAGTGATACCGGATCATATAGAGAGCCGGTTCGGGCAGGTAATTCTTAGTTACCTGATACAGGTACTCGTCGTGGCCCCACGAAAGATGCACGCGGTCCAGGCCGCAATGGGCTTCGTAAATGCCCAGCTCCGTTTGGTATTGGGGAACGGCTGAATCCGGATTCGCGGCAAAGAATTCGGGATAGACAACCTTTTCAGAATGGCGGCAGCCCACCGGAAACGTGTCGCCCACCACGGCCCACTGCGGTTCGCCCTCGAAGCACAACATCTTGCCCAGGTCATGAATCAGACCCGTCAGGACGAACCAGCGCGGATGCCCATCGGCACGGATGGCCTCTGAGGTCTGCATGGCGTGCTCGATTTGGGAAAGGTCAGTATCGGGATCGCTATCGTCCACCAGAGTGTTCAGGTGTTCGAGGGCGTCCCAGATGCCCCTACGATTTTTCTGAAGGCTGCCATACTCCGCTTTTTTGCGCAGCACGAAATCGAGCGTCTGGTGGGCGTGGTTCTGGCGATAAAACTCTTCCACGCCGGGGTTCGCTCCAGCGCGGTAATTGCGAAAATCGTCCTTGTCTTTATCGGCGCTATACCGCGACTTCACAAAATCGTCCCACTGTTCAAGGGATTCCAGAGGGCCATTGAGAACGTCTTGCATAGCGCTCCCCCATTATCACCGAGCAACGCGCGAGGCCGTGCGGTATGCAAGAATACACACGTAATTCCCCCATGCCCAATCAACAGTC
>JBBROT010000199.1:0-6574 GCA_038229155.1 Bryobacterales bacterium
AAAGAATTCGGCATAAATCGCATTCATCTTTGCAAAATCCGAACCTTCTTTCAG
The DNA here is from genome assembly GCA_038229155.1 of Bryobacterales bacterium. Classification (GTDB taxonomy): domain Bacteria; phylum Acidobacteriota; class Terriglobia; order Bryobacterales; family Bryobacteraceae; genus JALYXI01. Next base: position 55 of record JBBROT010000199.1, read on the forward strand.
GAAGACGCTGCACTTGACGACGTCGGCCATGGAAGCGCCAGCGCCTTCGAGGATGGTCTTGATGTTGTTCAGCACCTGCCGGGTTTCGAGTTCCACATCGCCGCGCTGCTGGGCCACTTGTCCGGAAACGTAGATAAAGCCGCCGGCGCGTACGGCTGGTGAATAGGGCCCGGCGGGGGCGGGAGATCAGGGCGGAGAGAGTCTTTCGATCATGGCTTCTAGTGTCCCTCAGCTTCCAGCAATTTTTCGACTTCGATAGCGGCTTTGCATCCGGCGCCGGATGCAGTGATGGCCTGGCGGTAGATGCGGTCTTCGACGTCGCCCGCATGGAAGACACCGTGAACGCTGGTGCGGGCACCGCCTTTGCCTACGATGTAGCCATCGGCATCGGTTTCAATCTGGCCGCGAAAAACCTTGGTGTTCGGAATGTGGCCAATGGCGACGAAGAAGCCGTCCACGTCCTGATCCCAGGTGGTGTTAGTCAGGGTGTTGCGGAGGCGCACGCCAGTGACGGTGTTGCGGCTGACATCGTGAACCTCTTCGACCACGGTGCTGGTGAGGAACTTGATTTTCGGATTCGCGGTGGCGCGATCCAGCATGATTTTCGAGGCGCGGAAGGCATCGCTGCGATGGACCAGGGTGACTTCGGTGCCGAAGCGGGTGAGGAAATTAGCCTCTTCCATGGCTGAATCGCCCCCGCCGATGACCATGATCTTTTTGCCCTTATAAAAGAAGCCATCGCAGGTGGCGCAACTGCTGACACCGTGGCCGATGAGGGCCTGTTCCGAGGGTAGGCCGATCCAGCGGGCGGAGGCACCGGAGGCGATGATCAGCGTGCGCGTTTCTATCCAGGTGCCTTCGATGTTCAGCTTGAAGGGCCGCGAGGAAAGGTCGGCTTCGAGGACAGAACCATCCATGAAATAGGCACCGAAACGTTCGGCTTGCCGCTTCATGCTGTCCACCAGTTCGGGGCCGTTGATGCCTTCGGGGAAGCCGGGGAAGTTTTCCACTTCCGTGGTCCAGGAGAGCTGGCCGCCGGCATCGACGCCTTTGACGACGAGGGGATCGAGCCCGGCACGGGCGGCGTAGATGGCCGCGGTGTTCCCGGCACAGCCGGAACCGATGATGACGACGTTTCGCATTCGTTTTAGTTTAGATGCTTGCCAGCACGGAAAGCTTCCGCAACGGATCGGCTATCAACTCTTCCTTGCAACAACTGCCGCGCGGGATGGGCGCGCCATGTGGGCAGGTGGTGGGGTGGCCGAGAAAGGTGCAGATACGGTCTGTCAGTTCCGGACTTAGGATGTGCTCGAAGGTGCAGGCGTTGCTTTCGATGGAGGCGGGGTCACGGATGGAAAGCACGTCGGTGAAGAGACGCTCGGCGAGGCGATGGCGGCGGATGACGCTGCGCGCGCGGGTTTCGCCCGCTTGAGTGAACTGGACGTCCCAACCATCGACGGTGACCAGACCCATTTGAGCCATGGTGGCGGTGAGTTTACGGTGCTGCGAGGTGGTGAAGTGCGTAGCTTCCAAATGGGCGGCTTCGCCGTCTTCGCGGTGTTCGCGCTGGACCCAGAGCTGTTCCAGCACCTCATCGAAATTTTGGTTTTCTTCGGCGGAAAAATGCTTGGGGGCGATGATGCGGCCGTGTTCCAGGTTGAGGCGGCGATCGGCGCGGCGGCCCACGTGGTCGTCATGGGTGACCATGAGGATGGTGCGGCCCTGGGCGTGAAGGCCGGACAGGATGTTCATGACCTTGGTCTGATTTTCAGCGTCCAGGTTGCCGGTGGGCTCATCGGCCAGGATAATTTTAGGGTCGTTGACGAGGGCGCGGGCGATGGCGACGCGCTGCTGTTCGCCGCCGGAGAGTTGGCTGGGCAAGTGATGGGCGCGCGTCGAGAGGCCGACCTGTTCGAGCGCGGCGTTGGCCTCGTCTTTATCGGGCATGCTGTGGAAGTATTGCGCAAGCATGACGTTCTCAAGCGCGTTGAGGTGCGGGATGAGATGGAATTGTTGAAAAACGAAGCCAACCGTTTCGCAGCGGAAGCGCGCGAGTTGTGTGCGGTTAAGGGTTGATGTATCGGTATTGCCGATGCGGACGACGCCGCTGGAGGCTTGATCGAGACAGCCGAGGATGTTGAGCAGCGTGGTCTTACCGGAGCCGGACGGGCCCATGATGGCGATCCATTCGCCGGCATTGGCGGTGAGGTTGACGGAATCGAGCGCGCGGACTTGTTTGCCGCCTTCGCCGGTATAGAGTTTGGTGACGTCTTCGAGATGAAGGAAGGGCCTGTTCATTCGCCCCTCAGAATGCGCGCGGGCTGGATGCGCCAGATGCTGACACCGGCTAGCGCGGTGGAGGAGAGTGCCACGGCGAGCGTGATGGCGGTGGCGAGCAGGAGTACGAATGGTTGGACGTGCAGGCTGAACGGAACGGCGAAGACCTGGCGGCCGATGTAGCCGGCGAGCACGATGCCCGCCACGTATCCGGCGAGGGCGGAGGCGAGCGCGAGCAGGACGGTTTCAGCGACGAAGAGAGAGGCGATCTTGCGTTCGGCCGCGCCAATGGCTTTGAGGATGCCGATTTCGCGGCTGCGCTCCATCACGAGTTCGCTGAAGTTGCTGGTGACGGACATGGTGGTGATGACCAGGATAAGCGCAAGAAGCAGGAAGAGAACGACGCGGATTTTACGGACGACCGAGGTTTCTGTTTCGGCCACAGCCTGGACGATGCGGACGCTGGTTTGGGGGTAAGCACGCGCGAGTTGTGCACGGATTTCTTCGAGGCGCTCACCGGGCGCGCGGACCTGAACCATGCTGGCGGAGCCGGTGATTCCGGTGAGCTTCGCGACGGCGTCGAACGGGAGGACGAGTTCGTTATCTTCGGCGGCACCGGTGGAGACGATTCCAGTGATGCGGCAGGGCGCTTCGCGGAGCTCGGCAAGGGTGCCGAGGGTGAGGTGGAAGCGTTGGGCCAGGTTGACGCCAGCCAAGCAACCTTGGCGGGAACCTTCGATGCGCCAGAACCGTGTGAGTTCGCGAGCGGCTTCGAGATCGGCACCGGCGAGCACGACGGGCTGGCCGGAGAGCGTGCCGGTGGTGAACAGGAACGGGGCGGCTACGGCACCAGCATTGCGGGCGAGAGTGACGGCACTTAAGGGGACGGCGGCGGGGCTCGCGATGATTAGATTCGCGCCGTAGGAGGAGAACTCAGAACGCACGCGGCGTTCGACATCGGAATAAATACTAAAGAGGGCGGTGGCGAGCGCGGCGGCGACGGCGAGGGCTGAGAAGGCGAGCAGCAAGCGCCGGGCGCGTAACCGCATGGCACCGCGCACGAAGGTCCAGTACATGTTAGATGCGCTCCCGGAGCGCGATGGCGGGCGCGCGGAGCAGCGATTTTCTGAGAGGCGGATAGGCTCCGGCAAGGGCGATGGCCATGGCGAGGAAGATGGAAAGCGGGGCCAGGATGGAGGGGATTTCGATGCCGGTGCGGAAGACGGTGCCGCCGACCCAATGGGCCATGCGGAGACCGGCCAGCACGCCGAGCGCGCCGCCGAGCAGCCCTTCGACGGCGATTTCTGCACCGAAGAGAGACGCGATCATACGGTCAGTGGCACCGGTAGCTTGCATGATGGCAATTTCGCCGCGGCGTTCGAGCATGGTGGTGGCCACGACGCTCCAGACGGTGAGGGCGGCGGCGACCAGAGCGGCGACGGCGATGAGGAGCATGAGTCCGCCAATTTTCGACAGCACGCGGCCCTCGCTATCGGCGACGCGCCAGACGGGACGCGCGGTGGATTGGGGCAGCACTTCTTCAATCTGATGGGTGATGGAGCGGACGTAATTGGTGCAGTTCCAGCGCTCCAGTTCCTGAGACGTCATGCGGGCGGGATCTTTGCGGGCAAACTCGTCTTCCGGTTTGGTGAGGGCGGCGACCTGGATGGAATCGACCTGGCCCGAGTGGCCGGTGAGGCGTTGCAGGTCGGCCAGTTCGGTGAGGATCTGATCGTCTTCTTCGGCACCGGTTTGCAGGACGCCGGTGACACGGAACGGTTCGCCAAAGAGGGTAGCGGTGGAACCCGGTTTCAGGTTCAATCGCGAGGCGACGGCCGCTCCCGCGAGACATTCGTGCGGCTTCAACGGCCAAAGCCCGGTGATGCGCCAGGATGGGTTCACAACGCGAGCGCCGGTGCGCAGGACACGGCCATCGGGAGTGCGGTATTCGCGATCGAACCAGACGCCGCGAACGGGGACGGGGGAGCCGCCGACCTCGGCAACTTCGGTGAGCGAAGGCATGAAGCCGGTGAGATTGAGCTGCCAGAAAATGGTTTTGAGTTTGGGGATTTGCGCTTCGGGGAGCGAGGCGGCGGGGGCTTTGGGAGTGACGAGGATGTTCGCTCCGAGCGAGCGCAATTCGAGGTTCATCTTATCGCCGATATCGAGCATGACGCCGAGCATGGCCGTTGCCACCGCCGTGCCCATGGCGATGGCGAGTACGGTCATGGCTTTACGTCGCGGGGAACGCCGCAAGCTTTCCGCCACAAAGCGCAGGAACATTAGCTGGCGGTCCGGAAGTACCGCACTCCTTTGAACAGTTTGTCAGCGGGGATGACCAGGTCCGCGCCTTCGACGGTGGAGGGGAGCGGGATGGGGTTGCAGCCGCCGCGGACGCCGATGGTGGGGATGAATATGGCCGACGCGCAATTGCGGCAGACCACGTTCGGGCCCTTCTGGAAATAGCCTTTGTTCCCGCAGATTTCGCAGGCGTCGAAGGCGGTGGCGAGGGTCTTATCGGGGCGCTGGATGACGATGATGCGGACGGTGACGCCATCCGATTCGGCGGAGAAGCGGTGCATGTTGCCATCGCTGACGGAGGCGACTGGAATTTTGAGGGTGTCGCCTGTGACGGTGACCGGGGTGGCGGCGGAGAGTTCGGTTGTGGATTTGGCGTAAATGAACTCGGCGGTGATCATCAGCATGAAGATGCCGGAGGCGGCGCAACTGCCGATCATCCAGAGGCGTTCGCGGCGGGCAGACCAGCGGGCCTTGCGGAGCGCGGCACCTTCGAGCATATCGGTGGCGGGTTGGGCGCGGCCTCGCCATTCGAGCAGAAGCATGGCACCGGCCAGTGCGAGGATCGCGATGAAGAAGAAGACTTCGTCGCGCACAATGGGGCCGATGAGTGCCATTTCGGCGGCGCTGGAGGGGAGGATCTGGCCTTCGCTGAGTTCGTGGAGCCCGGTGATGGTGAGTTGGAAGACCACAACCATGAGGATGACCGTGGTGATTTTGAAGAACGATTTCAGGTTGACGCGGATGGTGCCGCGCACGAAGCTGACGCCGAAGAGCACGGCCAGGCCGAGACCGAGGAGGATGCCGACGGCTTCCAGAATGCCGGAGGTATCGAGGCGGACGGCGGCGAGGAGGAGCACGGTTTCGACGCCTTCGCGGAAGATCATAAGGAAGACAAAGGCAAAGACGCTCCAGCCGGAGCCGGAATCGGACGCATCGGGGCCGCCGCCAGTGAGTTTGCGTTCAATTTCACTCTTCATGCCTTTGGCGTTGCGGTTCATCCAGATGACCATGCCGAGGACGAAGACGGCGCTGACCAGGAGGGTCCAACCGCCATAGGCTTCTTCGGTGATTTGGAGGCGGGTGAAGACCCAGGCGAGGATGCAGCTAGCGGCGACACCGGTCAGAATGGCGCGATAGACCATGGGCAGCAGGCGTTCGCGGCCAGTTTTCTTCAGGTAAGCGATGGCGATGGCGATGACCAGCGCTGCTTCGACGCCTTCCCGAAGCGAAATGATGAACGTTTGGAGCATAGTTCTGAGGAGTGCAATTCCAGTATACGACCGTTTTGGTCCGAGATCGGAGACCGAGCTTTGAGTTCAAATGCAATTGCCAGGTTCGCCGGGTTGTTCCCGGGATAACGCCAGGTTTGCCCAGGATTCCGCCAGGTATCCGCAGGGTATCCGCCGGGTTATCTTTTTCGGGAATAGTGAGCAAAATCAAGCGATTGGTGGGTTCGTTTGCACGAATTCGATATTTTCGTAGAGAGCGGCTCGCCTGAAACGCCCTCACCTCCGCCCCTGTTCGGGAGATCTGCTGTTATTGTCGCCTACCGTTTGGGAGTTTAGACAGCCGGGGTGCTGTAAGTCATTGTGAGGATTGAAAGATTAAAGTTTTGGTTCCGGCACTAACGGCTTACCAGACCAAAGGAAAACAGGGGCAAAGGTGACAAAGGAAATTCCAGCCCATTCCCCTTGCGGCCGGGTACTGGCCCAACATCCCACCATCGACTCAGGCGTGCTGCACTTTATGGCGTGCGCAAGCGCCGGGTCACTTCCGTGCCGCATTGGGCATAGTGACGACCGTTCCAACTGTAGATCATTTCGGCCTGGGCCTTGATGGCGCAGTGCGCGAGCATGGCGTCATAGATTCCGCCGCCCACAATTCCCGGAGCAGAGGAGGCCTGCAATGCATCGCCGTATTAATCGCCACTGAGAGCGATAAT
>JBBROT010000200.1:0-6533 GCA_038229155.1 Bryobacterales bacterium
AATCCGGCTGCCGGAGAGCATCGTTTCGAAGATGGTGATTCTGCCTTCGGGCGCGGTGTATAGCCTCTCGGCTTCGGGCATGATTTATCTGCCGTTGCAGGATTTGTATAACTATCCGATTCTGCAGCCGGAGACGACGCAGGTATTTCTTTCGTTGGACCCGTGCAGCAGGGCCATTGCCACCGGTTCGCTCAGGATCAACAATCTGGGGAAGGGCAAGCTGACCTATGCGGTGACCAACACGAATGCGTCGTTGACCAGCGAAGTGACCACTGGCCTTGCGCCATCGAGTATCAAGTTCACGTTGGACCCGGGCGGGCGCACCGCTGCCGCCGTCAATCGGCAGGCAGGAACGAATCTGGCTTCAGGCGGGCAAACGCTGCAAGGCGCGCCGCTCGATGTGAATATCAGTTCGAACGAAGCCATCAATCTGCCGAACACCATTCGCGTTTATATGAATGTGCGCGACGCGGACCAGCGCGGCATTATTTATCCCATTCCGACAGTGCCGAACAATTCGCCGGCGGCTTCGTATAATCCTACGTTCGCGGGCGGCAACGAGGGCGTTCAGGATATTGTGCTGGACCAGCCGCGCAACCGCGTGTACCTGACCAATTCCGGTTACAACCGCATTGAAGTGTTCGATACCGTAGCGCGCAAGTTTCTCGATCCGATTCCCGTGGGGCAACTGCCGCACCAGATGGCGTTGGGTACGGACGGCTCTACGTTGTACGTGGGGAACACGGGCGGCGAGTTGATTTCGATTGTGGATTTGAGCCAGACTCCGGCGCGCACAACGGGTACCGTGAACTTCCCTCCCCTGCCGCGTCAGGCGGGTGGAACGAACACAGCGGTGTTGAACCCGCGCTCGCTTGCATACGGCCTGTTCGGTCTGGAGTTCGTGATGTCGAACGGCTCGCAGTGGAAGCTGGCGGCGAACAATGTGGCGACTGTACGGCCCACGAACACCATCACGCCCACGCTGCTCGCGACCCCCACTTCAATGGTTGCTCCGCAGGATGGAAGCTCAATTCTGACGCTGGCGGGGAATGGCGTGGGCTATCTATACGATGGGCTGAGTGACGAGTACGCGGCGCTGGAACTGCTGTTCCCCACCAATCCGGCGATCTCCGGTTACTATGGGCCGGTTGCTGCTAGCCCGGGCGGCGCATATTATTTGGCGGGCGGGTTGACGCTGAACGCATCATTGAATGTTCTGTATGGCAATGCCAACGCGAGCGCGACGCAACGGAATGTTTATGCGCTGGCAGCGGTGGATGCGAACAATTATCTACGTTACACCACCAGCTTCCGCGCGAACATCACGGCTGCATCCGCGGATGAGCAGCGGCCCACGCTGGAACTGGTGAATGTTGCGACGGGCCAAGCCACTTTGATTGGAGTGGCGGCTGAGCAGCCGCGATATTCCGTGTTCGGCACGACGCGCACCAATGTACCGGCGCGGCAAATGGTGGTGGATAACAGCGGTACCGCGTATCTGGTGACGCTTTCGGGCTTGACTGTGGCTCCGTTGACACCGAATGGCGCGCCTCGTCCGCAGCTTGCCGCGGCGCGGGCTGTGGTGAACGCAAGCGATGGCACAACGACACTGCGGCCGGGATCGTTCGTGAATGTGACTGGCTCCGGATTGGCCGATACCGCTATCGCCGATGTGCTGCCCGCGCCGACGGTGCTGGGCGGGAGCTGCGTGACGTTTAACGATGTGAGCCTGCCGCTGTTTCAGACCTCTGGCGGACAGATACAAGCGCAGATTCCGGCAAATGTGGTACTGGGCGACAATGTGGTGGTGGTGCGTTCACTGGCGAACGGACAGGCAAGCGATCCGGTGGTGGTGAAGGTGCAGCCCGGCGCTTCGAACTGACGTGAGTCCCCAACCTGACATTGGTATTGCACAACCTTTAGACCTGCTGCGCGACGCGATTCGCGAAGGGCTCAGCGATGTGCGGATGCTGGTGCCGACGGCGACTCTTGGGGAGCATCGGCGGCATCAGTTGGCGCGCGAAGGGCTGGTGTTCCGGCCGGATGCGGTACAGACTTTTTCGCGTTTTGCGGCCGATCTTGCGCCGGGTGTGAAGCAAGTTTCCGAGCCGCTGTTCCAACTGATTGTGGAGCGCACGCTGCGCGAGGTGAGCCCGGCGGAATTCGAGCCGGTGAGCGATGCGCATGGCTTTCCGAAGTCAGTGGCGGATGCGATTCGGCGGCTCAATGCGGTGGGCGTCACGGCGCGGGACCTGGGGCGAATTTGCGGTGCGTGGCGCTATGCGGGGCCGCTCGGGCAAGTTTGGGCGCGGGTGGAAGAGCGGCTGAGCAACCGCGGAATTGCGTTGCGTTCGGGAGTGCTGCGCGCGGCTTCGGCGGCGGCACAGCCTTTAGGCACAGTGTTGCTGGATGGCTTTGCGAAATTTTCTGCGCCGGAGCGCGAGTTGCTGCAGCGGCTGAATGCACTGCCGGAAGCTGCCTTGCCCCATGCCGAGCCCACTGCGCAGTACCGCAAGTTCGTGGCGGATTCGGAAGTACGGGAGGCGGAAGAAATTGCGCGGCGCATTCTGGAAGCGGCCGAGCGCGGCACTCCGTTTCGGGAGATGGGAATCGCGCTGCGGAACCCGGATCGCTATGTGGCCGTGCTTCGCCCAGTGTTGGAGCGGTTCGGCATTCCGGCGCGCTTTTATTTTTCAGAGCCGCTAGCGGCGAACGCGGCGGTGCGATATTTCTCGGGCACGGTGGAGGCGTTTTTTTCGGGGTGGGAGCACGAGCATTGTTTGCCGGCGCTGCGACTTTCGCCACGCTTCCGGCCCGATGAGCTGGATGCTTTCGATTTCGCTGTTCGCGAGAAGATGCCGGACACGGGGTTGGACTCGCTACTGGAGTTGGCGGGCGGCACTCGTGGACTTGCGCGGTTGATTCACGATTGGGAGACGCTGGACCGGAGTTGGCAACGTCGTGTAACGCCTTTGCGATGGGCGGAGCAACTCGCGCAGGATTTGCGCAACAGCTACCGCCCTGCTGCATTGGCTGATGCACAACCGACCGGCACTATGGAGTGGGAACGCGCGCGGGCGGCGGCCGTGGAACTGTTCGAGGCGGCGTTGCTCGAAACGGCCGCCGATTGGCCTCCGGAACAAGGCCCCCTCCCGTTGGCGCAATTCTGGCCGCGCGCGAAGACCGTGATTGAGCACACAGCGCTACGGCCTCATGACCGGCGGCGCAATGTGGTTCATGTCATGAGCGTCTATGAAGCGCGGCAGTGGATGCTGGACTGCGTGTTCGTTTGCGGCTTAGCGGAGAAGGCGTTCCCGAAGCGCCATCAGGAGGACGCGTTCCTGCCCGATGATGCGATGGAGAAATTGCAGCGGGCTGGCTTCGGCGTTGAGACGTCGGCGGACCTGGATCGCGAAGAAGAGAACCTGTTTCGCAAAGTGTGCCAAAGCGCGCGGCATGAGCTGGTGTTGAGCTATGCGACGGAGCAGAAGAATGGGCCTTCGGCGTTCTGGAGCAAGCATGGCGAAGAGGAAGCGGTGCGGCCCGTGCGTCCGGCAGTCAGTGTGCGTGGCCATGCGCGGCGCAATGCTTCACGCATTGTTGACGCGGCGCTGATTGAATGGGCGGCTAAGGCGCGTCCCGCTTTTTCGGTGACGGCTCTTGAAAATTATCTGGGCTGCCCGTTCAAATATTTCACTTTGAATCTGCTGGGGCTGCGTGCCGCGCCGTTACGCCCGGAGAAGCGGCTGAATTTTTTGGAACAGGGAAATCTGGTTCATAAGGTTTTGGAAGAGTGGCTGCCGGAAAGGCTGGCCATCGGCCCGGTGTTCAACCGAGTGTTCGAACAGCACTGCGCGCACTTGCGGGTGGCGCGCGGGTATCGCACGGAGACGGCCTATGCCGCCATGCTGGCCGATGTGGAACGCTTCGCCGGCGAAAGCACCGAGTGGCCTTTTCATGAGGCTTGCGCGGTGGAAAAGAAGATGACGTTTGCGATTGCGGATGACATTACCATCAATGCGCGGATCGACCGGATTGAGCGCTTGCCGGATGGAAGGCTGGTGATCATCGATTACAAATACAGCAACGCCAAGAATACGAAAGACCGCTCTGAGGATGAGACCCGTTTGCAGGGGCCGCTATATGTTCGCGGCATCGCGCAAGGCGGAGAGACGGTGGCCGCGATGGTGTATTTCAGCCTGAAGAAATCGGCTGAGGCGTTCGGTTGGGGCGTGGTGCCGGGGTTAAAGAAAGAGCTGCAACTTTTGACGCCGGAGTGGGTGGCGCAAGGGGCGGCGGAAGCGCGTAGAGCAGTGGAGCAGATCCGGCAGGGCGTGATTCCGGTGCTTCGCGAACCGGGCGCGGCGTGCAAGTGGTGTGAAGCGAAAGATGCCTGCCGCGTGGGAATCGCGGAGGCGGCGATGACGGCGGGGAACTAGGTTGGACGTTCAGTTTTCCGAAGAGCAGCAGGCAGCGATCGCGGCGCATCGTCTGGGCGAGGACGCCTGCATCGTCGCCGGGCCGGGCTCCGGCAAGACTACGGTGCTGGTGGAGCGCTACAAGCAACTGGTGCTGGAACGCGGTATTCCGGCAAGCCGGATATTGGCCATTACCTTCACGGAAAAGGCCGCCAGCAACATGCGCGTCAGGCTGGCGCAACAGTTGGCGGGGCAGCTGGATACGGCCAATGTTTCTACGGTTCATGGTTTCTGTTACCGGTTGATTCGGGAGCATGCCATTGAAGCGGGCGTGGACCCTGGGGCTTCCATTCTGGAGGAAGGCAAGGGCGTACTGCTGCGGCGCGAGTGCCTGGAGCAGGCTCTGGATCGCTTTCTGGCGGAGCAGCCAGACGCGGCACGTTCGCTGATTCGCGCTTTGGGTTCGGACGTCAGCGGATTGCTGGATGCTTACGATGCGATTCGTTCGGCGGGCGCGCACATGGAAGATCTGCATCACGCGAACGTGCCGGTGCCGGACGGCGCGCTACAGGAAGTGGAAGCGCTGATGGCGCAGATCAGGCAGCTTCCGCTGAAGCCGGAGCAGAAGGTGAAGCTCGCTTCGCTTTACGAATGGCATGAGAACCTGCGCGGGTGCCGCGGCAGTGAATCGCTACGAAGGCATTTGCAGACGGAAGTTTTCAACCTGCAGCGTGTGCGCAACGACGGGCTGAGCGCGGCGGTGAAGCGGATTCGCGTGCTGCAGGATTCGTTGCTGGCCGATTGCGTGACGCGTATGCATGCGGCGGATCGCGAGGCGCTGATCAGTGTGCTGGAGCGGTTTCATGTGCTCTATACGCGTGCCAAGCGGGAGCGCGGGGTGCTCGATTTTTCAGACCTGGAATTTCACGCGGTGCAATTGCTGGAAACGCACGCTGAGATTCGCGCCAAGCTGCGCGAGCACTTTGTCCAGATCATGATGGACGAATTTCAGGACACTAACGGGCAGCAGGAAAGGCTGATGACGCTTTTGCGTGGGCCGGACAGTTTTTACGCCGTGGGCGACATCAACCAATCCATCTTCGGCTTTCGCCATACCACGCCGGAAGTGTTTCAGCGCTATCGCGACACCGTGGAACAGGCCGGCAAACATTATGTGGAGCTGGTGGAAAATTGGCGCAGCCGGGCGGAGATTCTGCTGGCGGTTGAGACTGTGCTGGCCGGGCGCGAAGGCATTGTGCCGCGCGGGCTGGTGGCGGCCCACAAGCGCCCGGTGAAGCGTGTGCCTTCAGTGGAAGTGATTGCGGTGGAGCAGCCTGAAGACTTGGACGGCACCGAGATAGAAGCGCGCTGGGTGGCGCAACGCATGACGGAACTGCGCGGCAAATTGCCGGTGGGCGAGCGCAAGGCCAAGTTCGGCGATATGGCGGTGTTGGTGAGGAACTCGAGTGTATTTTCGGCGTTCGCGGCCGCCTTCGAGAAGGCCGGTATCCGTTATGTGCAAAGCAGGAAGCGCGGCTTTCTGCAGACGCGCGAGGCACTGGATTTGACGCATCTGCTGCGCGTGATTTCTAACCCGCGTGACGAGTTGAGCTTAGCTGTGGTGCTGCGTTCGCCGCTGGTGGCTCTGTCAGATGAAAGCATTTTGCGCCTTGAGACTGTTGCGCCGAATCTGGGCGAAGCACTCAGCAGGTTGACCGGTGAACAGGCGGAGCAGTTCGAGGAGTTGGACCGCGCGCGGCTGATGGAATTTCGTGAGCATCTGGAACAGTGGCGCGATGCGCACCCGCATGTTTCGCTGGACCGCCTGCTGCTGCGGGCCATGGACGATTGCGCTTACCCGTATGAGCCGAATACGGATCGTGGCGATACCATCGACAAGTTTTTGGACATGGCGCGCGCGGCGGATGTGCCGTTGGCGGAGTTCATCGACGAACTGGAACTGCTTCGCGAAGTGGACACGGGCGAGCCGGAAGCGCCGCTCGATACGGAAGACGACGCGGTGAAGATGATGACCGCGCATTCGGCGAAGGGGCTGGAATTTCCCATTGTATTTGTGGCGACGATGAACAAGGGCACGCGCATGGATGCGCCGCC
>JBBROT010000201.1:0-6514 GCA_038229155.1 Bryobacterales bacterium
ATGGCGTGGAGTTGATTGCGCAATTGAAGGTGATCAGCCCCGGCACGCGTACCGTGCTGCTTTCGGCGCTAATTGAGCCGTGGGGAATGACCGAAGCTTCGACGGGCGCGGATGCCGTGGTGCAGAAGAGCTACTCCGAGGTGAACCAGTTGACGCGAACAGTACAGGGACTGCTGAATCAGCGCGTGGAACAGAAGCCGGCTGCGTCGGTGAAGCGGGCGCGCGCCGGCTCCGTGGTAAAAAACGGTTAGTGAGACTCCTTCGTTTGACGGCCTGCGCCTTGCTGGCCGCTGCTGCCGCGCTTCCCAAAACCCCTTCGAGGAAGCACTCCACAGGAGTGGTGCCGCGAGCTTCGAAAAGTTCTCAGGCAGACCGCTGGATGCGGGGTATGACCCTGCGGGATAAGGTGGCGCAGCTCATCGTGGTGCCCTTTAGCGGGCAGCCGCTGAACCCGCGCGCGAAGGCTTACCGTGAATTTGTGAAGCTGGTGGCTCACGACCATGTTGGCGGCATGATCCTGGTGAACGTCACGCAAGGCCGCTTGGTGCAGAAGGCGGAACCATTGGCGGTGGCGGCATTTTTGAACCAGATGCAGCGGCTGGTGAAGGTGCCTCTGCTGGTCTCCGCCGACCTGGAGCGCGGGGCTTCCATGCGCTTGAACGCCACCACCGTCTTCCCTCATGCGATGGCGTTTGCGGCGGCGCAAGAGCCCAGCGCGGCGCGGACGGAAGGCGAGGTGACGGCGCGCGAAGCACGGGCTGTGGGGATTCACTGGGTGTTCTATCCCGTGGCCGACGTCAACAACAATCCGGATAACCCGATCATCAACATACGGTCATTCGGGGAGGACCCGGCCGAGGTGTCGAAGTACGTGGATGCGTTCATTGAGGGCGCTCATGCCGACAAGAAGAGCCTGATCCTGACGACGGCAAAGCACTTCCCCGGCCATGGCGACACCTCCACCGATTCGCACATGAACATGGCGACGATTACGGCCGACCGGGACCGGCTGAACAGGGTGGAGTTTGCGCCCTTCCGCTCCGCCATCGAGCATGGCGTGGATTCGATCATGACAGCGCACATTGCTGTTCCGGCGCTCGATGACTCGGGGCTGCCCGCGACGTTGAGCTCTAAGATTCTGACGGGCATCCTGCGGGAGCAGCTTGGCTTCAAGGGCCTGGTGGTGACCGATGCGCTGGAGATGGGCGGCATCGCAAAAGGCTTTAAGCCGGGTGAGGCGGCGGTGCGCGCATTGGAAGCCGGTGCCGATGTGCTGCTGATGCCGACCGACCCGCATGCCGCGATTGAGGCGGTGACGGCGGCGGTGCGGAGTGGCCGCATTTCAAAGAAGCGGCTGGACGCGAGTTTGAGCAGGCTGCTGCTGGCGAAGGCTCGAGTGGGCTTGGGACAGGGAGCCACGGTGGACCTCGAAAAGGTGACCGAGGTGTTGAACTCGCCCGAATCGAACGCGGCGGCGCAGGCGGTGGCGGACCGGTCGGTGACGCTGGTGAAGGGCGGTGCGGCGCTGGCGGACCCGGCGACGACATGCTTCCTTGCGTTGGCGGAGAGCCGGACTTCGCCGCAAGGGCAGGCGTTTGCGGACGAAATCCGGAAGCGGGCACCGGCGGCGCATGTGGCAGTTTTAAACAGCCAAATGACAGCCGAAGAAGTGGCCGCTGGCGACCAACAGGCGTCGGGCTGCGAGGCGACCGTGGTGGCGGCCTTCGTTTCGGTGGCGGCCTACCGGGGCAACGTGTCGCTCGGCGGCGTGTTCCCCGGATTGATGGAACGCTTGATCGGGTCAGGGAAGCCGGTGAGCCTGGTCTCGCTCGGCAACCCTTACCTGTTCCGGAACTTTACCGGCGTGGCCAGTTACATGACCACGTTCAGCACAGTGCCGCCGTCAGAGGTTGCGGCGGTGAAGGTGCTCTTTGGCGAGATACCCGCGATGGGTAAGTTGCCGGTGACGATACCGGGAGTTCGCTAAGCGGCGTCCTCCGTGGCGGAGGATTCCGGCCCTGCTGTGAAGTAAGCACAATCGGGATGATGAAACACCAGCGCGCTCACGCTGGCTTCGGGTTCCATCATCATGCCTTCGGTAAGTTCCACTCCGATCTCTTCAGGCAGCAGCAATTGCCAGAGGCCAACCTGATCATCGAGGTTAGGACACGCGGGGTAGCCGAAGCTGTAGCGCTTGCCGCGGTAGCGCGAGGTGAAGCGTTCCTGCATGGTCATCTCCGCGGGATCGGGGAAGCCCCAATCTTCGCGAATGCGGCTGTGGAGCCATTCGGCGGCACCTTCGGCGGTCTGGATGGCCAAGGCTTGGAGAGCGTGAGCATCGAAATAGCGGCCCGCGTACTGGAGTTCTTCCGAACGTTCGCGGATACCGGCACCGGCGGTGACGACGAACATGGCCATGCGATCGCGCGGGGGCAGGATGTAATCACGCGGAGGCGCAGAGAAAGGCGCTTGGGATATAGTTTTGTCCATGACTCGACGTTTGTTGGTTGCGGGATCGGGAGCGGCTTTGTTGATGGGGGCACCGGGCGGGGGGCGGTTGAAGCAATCGGTATCGCGGTGGACTTACGCGAAGTTTGGTTTGGATGAGTTGTGTCAGGCTGCGGTGAAGATTGGGCTGAAGGGCATCGATCTGGTGGATTCGAAGGACTGGCCGACGATCCAGAAGTATGGGTTGGTGCCTTCGATGACGCCTGGTGCCGGCAAGATTCCGGATGGCTTTAACAGGTTGGAGAACCATCCGGCTTTGGTGCGCGAGATGTTGGGAAATATCGCTCTGGCAGCGGATGCGAAGGTGCCGAATGTGATTACGTTTTCGGGAAACCGGAAGGGGATGCCTGATGGCGAGGGCCTGAAGAATTGCGTGACGGGGCTGAACCAGGTGAAGAAGCTGGCGGAAGAACGCGGCGTGACCGTGTGCATGGAATTGCTGAACAGCAAGGTGAACCACAAGGATTATATGTGCGACCACACGGCGTGGGGCGTGGAGGTGTGCAAGCAGGTGGGGTCGCCGCGGGTGAAGCTTCTGTATGACATTTATCACATGCAAATTATGGAAGGCGATGTGATTCGCACCATTCGCGATAACTATGCTTTTCTGGGTCATTTTCATACGGGTGGGGTGCCGGGCCGGCATGAGATCGATGAGACGCAGGAGTTGAACTGGCACGCGGTGATGGTGGCGATTGCGGACTTGGGGTATACAGGATTTGTCGCGCACGAGTTTGTGCCGGCGCAGGACCCGATGACTAGTTTGGAGAAGGCTTTTCAAATTTGTAAGGTGTGAAACGCGCGTTCAAGCTCGCTGCAAGAGCCGTTTGCGACGCTGGATTTCGGCGTTGATCTCGGTGGCTGTAAAATCGAAGCCATAATCGCGCGAATCGAAGGGAGTGTTGTTGCGGTCGTGGAATTGTTTGACTTCGACGGCTTCGTCGAGGAAAGCCTTGCGGCGTTTCTGCTGTTCGCGGAATTCGGCGAGGATGCGGACTAACTGACGCTGCAGGCGCGCCTCATGATATTGGATGTTGCGTAAACCTTTCTCGCGGGTTTCCCAGGCGATGGCTTCGACGAGAGCGGACCTGCGATCGGGGTCTTCGATTTCGGCGATGAGGGCGGGGACGGCGTCGAAGTGGCCGAGAGCGAGTGTGTTGGCTTCGGCATTGACGGCGCGCTCGATTCGCCATTGGGTGTTGACGATGTTATCGGCAAGCATGTGCTCGATGGTGCCCTGGGGTCGGAGTTCGCGCAGGAGTTCGGCCTTGAACTTTTCGTAAGGCGCGACATCTTCACCGGGGAAGACGATGAGCTGGCTGGTGAGTCCATGGCGGACGGCGTTGAGGGAGGAAGCTTTGCGGCCTTCGGCGGTGCGAGGTCCGGTGGAACGTTTTGCGTTGTCTTTATTGGCTGCGATTTGCGCGGTGGATGGCATAGTTCGCCTTAGCAGTAGCAGATGGAATTGGAGCTGGAGGGTGAGAAGAAGCGTAAGTGGTTCAGGAGATAGGGATAGATAAATTTGGAATTTCTGTGATAATCGGACCCATGGGAATGGCACAGACTGCTTTGCGGCCGGCGGACCTGATGAATTTGCCAGTGCCGGAGGGTGTGCGGCATTTTGAGTTGAGCGATGGGGAGCTGATCTCTGTGGGGAATGCGGGAGCGCGGCATGAACGGATCAAGAGCAGGATTGTGAGAGCGTTGTTGGCTTGGTCTCTCAAGCATTCGGTGGGCGAAGTTTATTCGGAATCCATGTTCGCTTTCGGAGAGCAGACGGCGCGAATTCCGGATGTGGCGGTGTTGTTGGCGGAGAAAGTGGCGGCGATGCCCGATGCGGACGTGCCCATTCCTTTTGCGCCGGATCTGGCGGTGGAGGTGGTGAGCAGTTCGGAATCTGCATGGGCGGCGGAGAAGAAGGTTCACGAGTATTTGAGCGCGGGCGTGAGGGAAGTTTGGCAGGTCTTTCCCGAAGAGCGGGCGGTGCATGTGCGGGGCGCGGGAGTAGTGCGGGTTCTGGAATCGTCTGACGTGCTGACGAGCGGAGTGCTGGACGGGTTTCAGACGCGAGTAGAGAGCTTTTTTATAGGTTAAGGTGCTGGAGGGTTCTAAAATGATGCTGAATCGAATTGCAGTGCAGTTTGCGCTCGCCTTGATTGGATGTGTGAGTGTGTGTTCCGGGCAGGTATTCACTAACCGGGCTGCCTGGCAGGCTGCGGTGGCGCGGAATGCGACTATTGATTTTACGACGGCGGCACCTGCGCCCGCGGGCTCGACCACGGTGTATCCCGTATCTCCTGGATTGACCATCAACGGAATCAATTTCTCGAGCACTTTGTTTCCTCAGACAGGTGCGCCAAGCGTAATCGTGGTAAGTAACAGCTATTGTTGTGCGGCTTACTCAAGGGGATTCGATTCGCTCACATCGAATAGCGATTTGATTGGCAATATTCTGTCCATTACTTTAGCGAGTGGGGCTACAGCCTTCGGATTCGACTACTTTACGGTAGTGTTGGGAGACGTGGGTGGAACGGTTCCAGGTCCAGGGGCAGTTGTTGTAAGCGGCACAAGTTACACGATCTCTGGGCCGGTGGCACCACAAAAGAGCTTCTTTGGACTTATTTCACCTACTCCCATTGTTGGCACTGTTCGGATTTTAGGATACCCAGTAAGCTTCCATGGGGCTTCAGCTGCTACACAGGTCAATGTGATGAACTTTTCGTTTGACACTTCGGGCCAGACGCAGCGGAACGTTGGCTTCTTCAAGCCCGCGGACCCGAGTTGGGTGTTGGATTTCAATGGCGACGGACAGTTCGACACAAGGGATAAAGTTTTTCCGTTTGCCGGCCAGCCGGGAGCTGTTGCGGTTTCCGGGGATTGGAACGGGAATGGCCGGACCAAGGTGGGCTATTACAACAACGGCTTTTGGGTATTGGATTATAACGGAAATGGAACTTACGACGGGGTGCAGGGCGGAGATAAGTTCTATGCTTTCGGAGGTTCGGGAGCTGCTTATGTGCCCATTGTGGGGGATTGGAATGGGGATGGAAAGACTAAGATCGGGTTTTATAATAATGGTTTTTGGGCACTGGATGTAAACGGCAACGGCACATTCGACGGCGTGGTGCAAGACAGTTTTTTCGGTTTCGGCGGAAATGGCGTGGGTGAGATGCCCGTGGTGGGTGAC
The DNA here is from genome assembly GCA_038229155.1 of Bryobacterales bacterium. Classification (GTDB taxonomy): domain Bacteria; phylum Acidobacteriota; class Terriglobia; order Bryobacterales; family Bryobacteraceae; genus JALYXI01. Next base: position 5,696 of record JBBROT010000201.1, read on the forward strand.
TGGAACGGAAATGGGCGCACCAAGGTCGGTTACTTCTTCCAGGGTAAGTGGGTGCTTGATTATGACGGCAACGGCATTTACACGGCGGTGGACAAGAACTACCAAACCTTTCCTTATTCGGCGGGAGATATACCCGTTTACGGGGACTGGACCGGAGACGGGAAGACTAAGATCGGTGTGTTCCGCGGTGGCTTCTGGATTCTGGACTATAACGGGAACGGTACTTACGACGGCACTGGTGTGGGGAACGACAAGGTGTTCGGCTTTGGAGGGAACGCGGGCGAGATACCGGTGGTGGCGGATTGGAATGGGAGTGGGACCATTAAGATCGGCGTGTATGTGAATGGGTTCTGGGTGCTGGATTTCAACGGTAATGGCAGTTATGACGGAACCGGCTTGAATGGCGACAGGTTTGTTGCGTTTGGCGGGAGCGGGGCGGGGTATCAGCCGATTATCGGGCGCTGGTAAGTGGCTGGCGTCCTTCAGAAGCGGAGTTGGTAGCTGATTTTTGTGAAGAACTGGCGGCCGGTGGTGGTGGAGGGGAACGCGATTCTGTTGACCTGGCCGGGGAAGAGGGCCAGGTTTTCGAGGCGGTCCGTGTAGCCGATGTAGAAGGCTGTTCCGGGGTGGAGCAGGTAAGTGAGCAGGACATCGCCGGTTATGCGTTTCTGGCGCGGCACGTTGATGAGCGTGGGATTTTGTAGAGTTGCGTTGTAATCGAGGATGAGGCGGAGCGAGAGTTCGCGCGTGAACTGATAGGTTGCGCGGGAGCGGGCCAGGTGGTTGTTGAAGACGGCTTCGGGGCGCGTGGCGGCGGTG
>JBBROT010000202.1:0-6484 GCA_038229155.1 Bryobacterales bacterium
CTTGTTCCAGGACCCGATGCATCTCATGTCTGAGATCAATCGCATCCTCAAGCCGGGCGGCCATGTGGTCCTCACCACGCCCAACATCGTTTCTCTGCGCGGCATCTCCGCCATCCTGCAGGGTTACCATCCCGGCTTTTTCCACGCCTACATCAAGCCCAATGAGAAAGGCGCTGTCGACGCCCGCCACAATCGCGAATACACCCCCGGTGAAGTCTTTCGCCTGCTGCTCGATTCCGGCTTCGAAGTGGAGTTGCTCGAAACCGGCCCTTTCGGCGAGCCCTATCAGCCCGAACATGCCTGGGCCATGGATGTGCTCAAGCAGCACAAACAGCGTGAAGACCTGCGCGACGATGGCATCTATGCCCTCGGCCGCAAAATCTCGGGCGTGAATGAACGCTGGCCCGGCTGGTTATATTCGTGAGCCTAAGCTTCAACCCGGCTGACCGCACCGTTTCGTTCCTCGCTCCCGGTCCGTCCGAATGGGGCTCTCAGATCTTCGATCCCGATACCGAAACGTACCTCTTCGAAGGCCCGCGCACCCACGTTCCCGCCGCCGGCCAAGCCACCATCCCCGTGCACATCCCGCCCGAAGCGGGCCGGTACCGGCTCTACATCTCCCGCATCGATCCACCGGGAAATTGGGCCTACGCCCGCAATCAGCCCTTCTATCTCCTGGACGTCACCGTCTCAGGCGGCATCCACCAGGACCGCCTGTTGTGCACAACACTTCGAAAGCTTGCACAATTACGCACAATCCGCACAGCGCGCCTGGCCCTCACCCTGCCCGCCAAAATGCTTTCCCAGCATCACCGGCTCATGCGAAGCCTGGTGCGCCGCGATATCCTGGGCCGGTATCGCGGCTCCTTCGGCGGCTGGTTCTGGACCGTCCTGAACCCGCTGCTGCTGATGCTCACCTATTTTTTCGTCTTCGGCGTTGTGCTCAAAGCCCGCTTCGGCAGCGACCCCAGCCGCGCCGGTTTCGCCCTTTTCTTCCTCGCCGGAATGCTCCCCTGGCTCGCCATCAGCGAAGCCCTGGGCCGCGCGCCCGTCAACATGTGGGAGCACCGCACGTTCATCAAGAAGCTACGCTTCCCCGTCGAAATCCTGCCGCTCAATCTCACCCTCGCCGGTCTGGTCAGTGAGGTATTCGGCCTGGGCATTTTCCTGCTCGGCCTGCTGCTGGCCCGTCACGCCATTCCGCTTACGGTGCTCTGGCTGCCGGTCCTGATCGTGCCCCAGATGCTGTTCACGGGCGGCCTCTGCTGGCTTCTCGCCGCGCTCGGTGTCTTCCTGCGCGATCTCGCGCAAATCAACGGCTTCCTGCTCACCATCTGGTTCTTCCTGACGCCCATCTGCTATCCCGAAACCGCCATGCCGCCCGAGGCCCGCTGGCTGCTCACCAAGAACCCCGTCTACGTTTTAGTGGAAGGCTACCGCCGCATCTTTCTTCAGAGCGCCGCTCCCGAATGGCACTCGCTCTGGAAACTCTGGCTGGTCTCGCTCGCCGTTTTCTTTGTGGGACACGCCGTTTTCCACAAGCTGCGCAAGACCTTTCCCGATGTGGTCTAACCCGGCTACAGCACCGGCACATACATCGCGCCCGGCGGCTTAGCCGTAATCAGCGGATGCGATTTGATTTGCTTCGCGCGCGCATCCAGCTTCGCCGCTTCCGCCGGCCGTTTCAGTTGCCGCAGCAGCGTGGCATAGCTCTCCAGAATCGATGCCACTTCCGGATGCTCACCGCCCAGCCCCATTTCCCCCAGCACCAGCGCCCGCTTATAGAACAGCTCTGCCCTCTCCGGCTTATCCGTCGATTGAGCCAGATTCGCCAGCGTATCCAGGCTGATCAGCGATTCGCCCTCGCGAATCCCCAACGCCCTCAGGAACAGCGGCTCCGCCTTGTCGAACTTCTGCTGCGAAGCATAGAGCGCGCCCAGGTTATCCAGCGCAAGCGCGGCAAACGCGCTGTCCTTCCCCTGAGTCGCCTCCCAAATCGCGAGCGACCTCTTATACAAAGCCTCCGCCTCCACGTACTTCTTCTCGCGGAAGTAACAGAGCGCCAGATTATCGAGAGCCGGTGCCACGTCGGAATGGAACGGGCCCAGGTTCTTTTCCCGAATCGCCAGGCCACGCTGGAAGTAAGGTTCCGAACCCGCATAGTTATTCATCCGCCGGTACAGAATTCCCAACCTGTCCAGCAGCCCGATCAGCCCGAAGTTGTCCGCGCCAAGCTTCTTCTCCGAGATGTCGAGCGCATTGCGATAGCTGCTTTCGGCTTCGGTGTTGCGCTCCAGGTCGCTATACAACTGGCCCATCATCACCATCGTCGTTGCCACTTCAAGCGATTCCGGGCCGTCATTCATCATGCGAATCGCGAGCGCGCGATGGTATGCCTCGACAGCCTCTTTGCCGCGCTTCATCTGCTGATTCAGAGCGGCGAATTGCTCCATGTCGAGCGCGATCGGCGCGGCCATGGCACCGCCGGCTGCTTCATGGATCGCAACGGAACGCGCCAGCAGCGGCTCAGCTTGATCCGGGTGCCCGCCCGCTCGCAGGATCCCGGCAAGCTTCAACAGGTAAGGGCTCAACTCCACGCTCGCTTCGCCCAGCGTCTGTTCGCGCATCTTCAACGCCTGACGGTCCAGGGCCTCGGCCGCGCGATAGTCTCCTTGCACGAAGTTCAGGTCGCTGAGCGATTCCAGAACCTCGGCCGATTCGGGCTTGCCCGCCGTCAACTTCAACGCCTCCACAAACTCCTTCTGCGCTAAGGCATAACGGCTCTGCGCCACCGCCGCGCGCCCCGCCGCCAAGTGGGCTTCCAGGCCCTCTTGAGCCTCCGCGCAACACGCGGCTAGCAGCAAGATCGTCAAAATTCGTCCAGGCATGGAAGGTTGACGCGATACAATCACGGTTTGTTCCACACCATCATCCAGGCGCTGGTGGCGTTCGGTCCGCTGGGGCTTCTTTTGCTCTCCTTCGCGGATTCCCTCGGCATCCCCATCGCCACGGGTCTGGACGCCCTGCTCATCCTGATCGCCGTCAAAACGCCGCACTCAGCCTATCCCGGAGCGGCGGCGGCCCTTGCCGGTTCGCTCGTCGGCAACTATCTGCTCTTTCATTTCGCGCGGCGCGGCGGCCGCAAGTACCTCGAAAAATCCGGCAATCCGGAGCGCGTCCAGCGCTTCCGCAAATGGTTCGAGCGTTACGGTCTGGTCACGGTCTTCATCCCGGCGCTGCTCCCCATCCCGCTGCCGCTCAAGCTGTTCGTTATTTCAGCGGGTGCTCTGCAGACTGGGCTCAGGCCGTTTCTGCTCACCGTGCTGCTGGCGCGCCTGCTGCGATTCTTTAGCGACGCCTGGCTCGGTGTCAACCTCGGCACCGGCTCCGGCCCTTTCCTGAAAGCTCACACCTGGCACGTCGCCGGGGCCGCTCTGCTACTCTTCTTTGGGCTCTTCTCGTTGATCCGTCTGAACGATCATTGGCGCCAGCGCCTCGTCCGCCCTCAGGTTCTCTAATCGCCCATGGCCAAGCGGATCGCAATCGTCGAGGATGAGGCGGAGCTCGCCGCGCTGGTGGAATACAACCTGGAACGAAACGGCTTCCACGCTCGCATACTGGCGGGCGGCAAGGGCACTCTCGCTGAACTCGAAACCTGGAAGCCCGACCTGATTGTCCTTGACGTCATGCTGCCCGATATCGACGGCTTCGATTTGTGCCGCCAGATTCGCAAAACGCCGACGCTGGCAAGGACGCCCGTGCTGTTCCTGACCGCGCGTTCCGATGAAGTCGATCGTGTGCTGGGCCTCGAACTCGGCGGTGACGATTACATCACCAAGCCCTTCAGCCCGCGCGAACTGGTGGCCCGCGTGAAAGCGCACCTGCGCCGCGAACAGACCGAGCCCGCGGCCGTCGAAACCGTGCTCGGTCCCTTTCGAGTGGATCACGCCGCGCACCGCCTGATGATGAATGGCCGCGAACTGGAACTCACGCTCACCGAATTCCGGCTGCTGGAGTTTTTCATCGTGCATCCCGGCCGCGCCTACGGGCGCGATCAACTCCTGAATGAGGTTTGGGGCGAGCAGCGCTTCGTCACACCCCGCACCGTCGATGTCCACGTGCGCCGTCTTCGCGAACAGATTGAGGAGAAAGCCGAAGAGCCCAAGTACCTGGTTACCGTTCGCGGTTTTGGGTACCGTTTCGAGACAGGTGACTGACACGCGAACTTCATTGGCAATTTACCGGTTCTTAACCATTTTGTAACATGCCCCACGCTAACCTTGCTTCAGCCATGAAGAAAATTGTCCTGATCGAAGACGACGCGGACCTGTTTGCACTCTTAAAGTACAACCTCGAAAAAGAAGGCTTCCAACTCACCGGATCGCAAACCGGCAAAGGAGCATTGGAGCTTTGCCGCCGGGTACGCCCCGACCTCATCCTCCTGGACATCATGCTCCCGGATTCGGACGGTCTTGAAATCTGCAAGGGAATCAGAAAAGATACTGAACTCATGCAAGTGCCCGTGATCTTTCTCACGGCGAGAGCTTCGGAAACCGATCGCATCGTGGGCCTCGAACTGGGTGCGAACGATTACATCGTCAAGCCTTTCTTTATCCGCGAGCTGATCGCCCGGATCAAACTCCAGTTCCGCTCGCAAGGCGTTCCGGTACGTGTCCTGAAAGCCGGCGGCGTGGAGTTGGACCGCAGCAGTTGCCAGACCCGTCTGCACGGCCAACCCATTGCCTTGACCGCCACCGAATTCCGCTTGCTGGAATTTTTGATGAGCCGTACCGGTGTGGTGTTCAGCCGTGAACAGCTTCTGAATGCGGTGTGGGGCCAGGACCGGGCCATCACCGATCGCACCGTCGATGTCTACATCCTGCGATTAAGGCAGAAGATTGAAAAGGATCCCGCGAACCCCATCATTATTCATTCGGTGCGTGGTTTCGGTTACTCGTTCGATACCCAGTTGCAGGAAGCAACGGCGGCGATGGCGTAAGTTTCCTGTTCACGGCACCGCAACATTTCCAGCTATCCGGGTTTTCTATAGTTACCTGTCGAGTTCCTCCTAAAAACAAAAAAAACTTAGCCTGTCTGTTCTGTAATTATGGCGCGGAGTCTAACCTCCGCGCCTTTTTTGTTACCCTGACCTTTACGTGGCGACCGACCTGATTGAGATTGATCCCGGCAAGCCTTCCGAGGAAGCCATTGCGAGGGCGGCCACCGCGGTCGCGAATGGCAAGGTGGTCGCGATCCCCACCGACGCGCTCTACGTCCTGATTGCAGACCCTTATAACCTGCGCTCGGTCTCGCGTGTGTTTATAGCCAAGGGCAGGGAATCGGATCGCAGCCTTCCCCTGCTGGTCAGCGACATGATGATGGTGGAAGACCTCTCGCGCGATATTTCGAACCGCTTCTACCTGCTGGCCCGGAGGTTCTGGCCAGGACCCCTGACCATTATTTTGCCCGCCGCCAAAGTACCTCTGAAGGTGACCGGCAACACCGGCCGCCTGGCTGTGCGCCAGTCCACTTCACCGGTCGCGAACGGCATCATCGAACTGCTGGGGCGACCTGTCATTTCCACCAGCGCAAACATCTCCGGCGCGCCCACATGCCACAGCGGCATTGAGGTTTTCGGCACCATGGATGGGCGCGTGGATCTGGTGCTCGATGGCGGTGTCTGCACCGGTCAGGGCGCCAGCACGGTCGATACCACCGAGCCTTATTGGAAAATGATCAGAGAAGGTGCCGTCAAGGAAAGCGATATCGCCGATTGCTTGAAAGACTCTCAGTGAAGTAGGCCCAACACGGCGTTGATCAGCAGGCAGGCCATCCCCGCCGGGATCAGGTACTTCCAACCCAGCAGCATCAGTTGATCGTAGCGGAGCCGAGGGAAGGTGCCGCGGAACCAGATCATCGCGTAGACCATCACCGCAAGCTTCATCACAAACCAGAAGGGACCGGCGGCCCGATCGCTCACGAACGGGATAAGGAACAGCAGCCCAATCAGGAAGAGCGCGATTCCGAACGCCGCAAGGATCAGCCTCTGCGAAGGCTGGCGCAAACGGCGAGCCATGCGTACGCAGGAGAACGCCAGGTATGCGCCGAACAGAACCGGCACGCCGGAGTTCATGGGCCACCCGAGCCACGCCGTATTCGGAAACGGGCGCAGCCATCCGCCCCAGAAGAGGGTGACCCCGACCGCGCACGCCAGCAGCATGTTCGCGTACTCGGCCAGCATGAAGAATGACCAGCGCAGGCCGCTGTATTCGGTGTGATAGCCGCCGATGAGTTCAGATTCGGCTTCGGGCAAATCGAAGGGAGCGCGGTTCGCCTCCGCCGTGATGGACAGCAGGAAGATCGCAAAGGGCAGCAGCATGAAGCCGTAGTTCGAAAACGCGAACCATATGCCCTGTTGCTGTTGCGCCTGCACGATGCCCTGCATGCTGAGCGTGCCGGCCGCGGTGAGGCCGGAGAGCAGCGC
>JBBROT010000203.1:0-6479 GCA_038229155.1 Bryobacterales bacterium
AGTGTGAAGCCGGTTGTGTTCTGAAGCACGCGAATGGCATGAAGTCCACGCGCGGATTCGGTGCCGCTTTCGACGTAGGCGGGATAATCCTCCTTCTTCGGACTGCTCGCGCCCGCGGCGGACCAGGGCCAGTTGTTGGTGTTGTAGAGCCAGCCGCTAGCCGGGTTGAGCAGGTGCGGCGTTTCATCGACGGTCATCAGGCCTTTCCACTTCGTTCGGGGATCGCTTCCGTCCACGGGCTTGGTCCAATCGAAGGCGGTATCGCGCTTCGGGATGTAGTTGCCATGGAAGTAAGCGATATCGCCATCGGCATCCGCGAAGATGGTGTTGTTCGACGAGTTGGCTTTCAACTCCATGGTGCGGCGGTACGCTTTGTAGCCGTTGGTTTTGGTGCGTGAGTACGACTGCATCAGAGCCTTGATGGGCTCCTGCATCAAGCGGATGGAGACCCACTTGCCATCCTGAGTTCGGACAACGGGTCCGTGGTGCGTGCGGTATACCGTGAAGTGCTTTTCGAGCATGCGCTGCGCGGTCTTGTAAGGGACGGAGATCTCCGTCGCGATGAGGAGCCGCTCTTCGGTGCCGTACTTGTAGTAGAAGCGCCCCTGCTTGTTCTCCACCGTTTCCAGATACTCATCGACGGCGTCTACGCCGCTTGACGTGTGCATCCAACCGGTGCGCTCGTTGAAGCCCTGATAGATGAAGAACTGTCCCCACGTGACCGCGCCGTAAGCATTCAGGCCCTGGTCGCTAGTCATCTGCAACTCGGAGCGAAAGAAGAAAGACGTGTGCGGATTGATCAATAGGAGCGCATGATGCGATGCGGTGCGCGAAGGCGCGATGGCCATGCCGTTCGAGCCGGAAGGCTCGGCGGGACTGCTTTCATCATGTGCGAGAGCAGCGACGGGAACCTTGCCGTAAAACGCTTCGAGCTGCGTCAGGTTGACACGCTCAATGTCACCGCCGATGCTGCCTTCGGTGAAGCTCAGCGCCATCCATGGCTCGAAGTGCGAGATGACTCTCGGCTTCACGTCAAGGTGCTTGGCGAGGTAGTAATTTAAGCCATCCGCGAAGGCATCCATGAGCTTCTTCAGCCACGCGGGGTTGGCGGCGTACTGCTGCTTGAGTTGGGCTGGATCGATGAAAAGTTTCATCCGCAGGTCCTGGTAAACACGAGCCTCCCCTTCGGCTTCCGCGAGGCGGCCCATGGAGTTGAGGTAGTTGGTTTCGACGCGATTGAAATCGTCTTCCGCCTGCGCGTAGATCATGCCGAAGACCGCGTCGGCATCGGTTTTGCCGTGGATGTGGGCGATGCCCCAATCGTCGCGAACGATGGTGACGCGGGCGGCGGTACGGGCCCAACGCGCAGCCTCCGGTTCGCCGGCGGCATGCAGCGCGGAACAGGCCGCGAAGAAGAGCAGCATGTTCAAATAGCAATTGTTTTTCATGAGCGGGATAGTGCCATTATGACGAAATGATCTTGCTCCGATTGCTGATGGCGATGAGCGCGATACCGCTGCTGGCGCAGGTGACGGTGCTTCGCCCGGCGCGCGTCTTCGACGGGGAGGCGATGCATGCCGGTTGGGCCGTTCGCGTGAAGGCGAATCGCATTGAGGCGGCGGGTCCGGCGGGCGGAATCGAGAGCACGGGAGCCACTCCGATCGACTTGCCCGGCATGACGCTGATGCCCGGTTTGATCGAGGGGCATTCCCATGTGCTGCTGCATGCGTATAGCGAGACGCCATGGGTGGACCAGGTGGCGCATGAAAGCCTGGGCCTGCGAACCGCGCGGGCGGTGAACCATTGCCGCGCGACCTTGATGGCCGGCTTCACGACGGTTCGCGATCTGGGGACTGAAGGCGCGGGCTATGCCGATGTGGAACTGAAGCAGGCGATCGATCAGGGCATCATACCGGGGCCGCGCATCCTGGCGACGACGCGGGCGATTGGCGCGACGGGCAGCTACGCGCCGAAGGGCTTTACTTTGGAATGGCGCGTTCCGCAGGGCGTGGAAGAAGCAGACGGCGTGGACAGCCTGATGCGCGCGGTGCGTGACCAGATTGGCCACGGCGCGGATTGGATCAAGCTGTATGGCGATTATCGCTGGGGTCCGCTGGCAGGTTCGCATCCGACTTTTTCGCTCGAAGAAATCCGGCTCGCGGTAGAGACCGCGAAGAGCGCGGGTGTGTCTGTTGCGATTCATAGCAGCACTCCGGAAGGAATGCGCCGGGCGATTCTAGGGGGAGCCGAAACCATCGAGCATGGCGATGGCGGCACTCCCGAAATTTTCAAGCTGATGGCCGAACATCATGTGGCGCTCTGCCCCACGCTGGCGGCGGGCAACCATGCGCTGCCGTATCCGGGTACGGTTCATGCGCCGGAGAATGCAAGCATCGCGAGGAAGAAGGCCAGCTTCAAAGCGGCTCTGGACGCGGGCGTAACGATTCTGAGCGGGAGCGATGTGGGTGTGTTCAATCATGGAGAAAACGGGCGCGAGTTGGAATTGATGGTGGAGTATGGCATGTCGAATATGGATGCGCTGAAGGCGGCGACGTCCGTGGCGGGCCGCGTTCTTCATTTGGAGATTGGACTGATCAAGGGCGGGATGCTGGCCGATCTGATCGCGATGGAGGGCGATCCGACGAAGGACATCGCCGCACTGCGCGAGATCGGGTTCGTGATGAAAGATGGTGCCATTTTTAAGCAAGGCCACAAGAAGAAACAACCATGACAAGACGAACATTCACAGCGGCTCTGGTGGCACAGGCGGCGTGGGCCCAGGGCAGGCGCGAAAGCATCATGAACCTGACTGCGGCGGGCGCGGTGAACAACCCTTATGGTCTGCGTAAAGGTCCGGACGGAGACTTGTATATCTGCGAAATCGGGAATCACCGGATCAGCAAATTGAACCTTCAAACACAGACGTTGACGACCGTGATCGGCGGTCAGAAGGAACCTTACGACCTTCGTTTCGATTCGCGCGGCACACTTTATTTTGTGGATATGCCGGCGCATCGAGTGCTGTCCCTGAACACCGCGACCGGCAAGGTTACGGTGGTGGCCGGGACGGGCACTGCTGGTTTCAACGGCGATGGCGGACCGGCTGTTGAGGCGGAGTTGAAGCAGCCTCATAGCATTGCGTTCGACCGTGCAGGACGGTTGCTGATCTGCGATATCGGCAACCATCGCATCCGCATGGTTGACCTGGGGAGCGGTAAGATTTCGACGTTCGCCGGGACCGGTGAAGCCGGTGCGACGAAGGACGGCGCGAAGCGGGAAGCAACGCCGCTGAACGGGCCGCGCGCGATGGATTTCGGCAAGGATGGCGCGCTTTACCTGGTGCTGCGAGAGGGAAATCGCGTGTACCGTTTGGATGCAAACACGGACACCTTCCTGCACATTGCAGGCACTGGCGAGAAAGGCTATGAAGGCGATGGCGGCGATGCGCGCCTAGCCAAGTTATCGGGCCCGAAGGCGATATCGTGCGCCGCGGACGGTGCGATTTACATTGCGGATACGGAGAGCCACACGATCAGAAAAATTTCGGCCGCGGGAACGATTGAGACAGTAGCCGGCACCGGCAAGCGAGGAGACGGTCCAGTGGGCGACCCCAGGCAATGCGGTCTGGCGCGGCCCCACGGAGTGTTCGCCGACCAGAGCGGTGCCGTGTTTATTGGCGACAGCGAAGCGAACCAGATTCGCCAAATCTCTTAAGATTGGCTTACAAGTGTTATTTTCCGAAACGAAGCCAATTTCGTGTAAGTGTCTTGTTTTCTTTGTGCCCCCCGCCACATGGCCCAGAGATAGCACAGGAAAACGAGCTCGCGGCAAAATGACGGGTTAAGTGGTTCAAAACACAGCAAATTCCATTTGTGACTGGAAAATTCAGACCGTGACCAATGGGAGGATGTAGCGTTTAGCGATGGCGTGTTCGCCATAATCATCACGATTATGGTGCTGGAGTTGAAGGTGCCGCACGGGGGCAATCTGGCGGCGCTTCAGCCGCTGCTGCCGGTTTTTTGCAGTTATGTGCTGAGCTTCGTTTACGTGGGGATTTATTGGAACAAACATCACCATCTTCTGCAAGCGTCGCGGCATGTTAGAGGCGGCACGCTGTGGGCGAAGCTGCACCTGTTGTTCTGGCTTTCGCTTTTCGCCACCGCGTGGATGGGCGAGAACAAGTTTGCCTCGTGGCCGGTGGCGCTATATGGAACGGTGCTGCTGTGCTCCTCGATCGCGTAAGTCATTTTGACCAGAGGGCTGGTTGCGGGCCACGGCGCCGGATCGAAACTGGCCGGTTCGATTGGAAGCGATACGACGGGCAAGATTTCTTCGGCGGTTTATTTTGTGGCTATTCCGCTGTTATTTTGGTGGCCATGGTTGGCGTGCGCGGATTATGTGTTGGTGACCGTGATGTGGCTGTTGCCGGACCCGCGGATTGAACGGAGCGTGTGAGGGCGATCCGGCTTTACGACCCGGCGCGCACGCCTGCGCACTGGAGCGGTTGCATCGCTGCCGGCCAATTCGCGGTCTCGCACTTCGATTACAAGACAGGCACATGGCGCACCGCGTCCGGTGAATATTCGACCTCACCCGACGAGGAAACGGTTCTGTTGTTCGACACTTTCGCGGAAGCTGAACGCTATTGCCGGGAAGAGGTGGAACGCATGCCCGCGCTGTTTTGCCGCATCTATGACCACAGAGGAACGGCGGAGGGCGTGGTTGCTGAAATCCATGCGCGGCGGATTGCGGAACGGGAGTATGGCCCGGAAGCTTCACGGCGCAAGATCAGGAACGGGGGGGTACACTTGCTGCTTGGCGTTTTCTGCGTGGCATTCGATTGGTGGCTGGGGCGGCCGGTGATTCTGGGCGTGGTGGTGGGGTCGAAATTTCTTATCTCCGGCACGGTGCGCGTGATTCAAGGTGTGGCCGGGTTGCTGGAGGCGCGATGATTGCGGCTCTGCTGGCACAGGTGATTGCGATTCTGATAGCGGCGCGCGTGGGTGGCCGCGTGTTCCGTTACATGGGCCAACCGGAAGTGGTGGGCGAAATGACGGCGGGCATTCTGCTGGGGCACTTTGCTTCGGGCTGGTTCGGCTCCACCGACGCGTTGAATACCTTGAGCCAGATCGGGCTGATTCTTTTCCTGTTTCTGGTGGGCTTGCGCCTGGATTCCAAACATCTTTCGCGCGAGGGCCGGCTGGCGGCGGTAACCAGCGCGGTGAGTATCGGCGTGCCGTTCGCGCTTGGCGCGGGGTTGGGCTTGCTGTTGTATTCGCGATTCGGAAATGGCGCCCCGCTAGCGGGCTTCTCACTTTTTCTAGGCACCGCGATGAGCGTTACGGCATTTCCGGTATTAGCTCGTATCTTGCGCGAGCGCAACCTGGAAAGTACGCGCGTGGGAACGGTTGCCATCGCGTGCGCGGCCATTGACGATGTGGCGGCCTGGTTGATTCTGGCCGGCATACTGGCCTTCATCCATTCCGCCGCGAAGCATACACCGTTCTGGCAAGTGTTCGCGCTGTTGGTTGTTTATTGTTTGGTTGTCTGGTTCGGCTTGCCAAGGGTGACGCGCCATTGGAATCCGGAAGGGCTCACGCGAGTGCTGCTGGTTGTATTCGGATCGAGCCTGGCGACGGAGTGGATTGGCGTGCACGCGTTCTTCGGGGCGTTTGTGGCGGGGATCGCCATGCCGAAGACGCCGTTCTTCACGGACTCTATCGCGCGCAGGATTGAGCCTTTGACGGCAGGCTTGCTGCTACCGCTTTTTTTCACGGTGACGGGGCTGAGGGCGCGGATCGATCTGGTGCAGGGCTGGTGGATGTGGGGCATCTGTCTGGCGATTATTTGCGTAGCGGTGCTGGGCAAGTGGGGCGGAGCGGCGATGGCGGCGCGGTGGATGGGGATGACGTGGCGCGACGCGTCAGCACTTGGCATTTTGCTGAATACTCGCGGGCTGGTGGAGTTAATTGTGTTGAAGACGGGCCTGGATTCAGGCATGATTTCACCGACGGTGTATTCGATGATGGTGCTGATGGCGATTGCGACCACGGCCATGACATCGCCGGCGTTGAACTTTCTGAAGGTTCGGGAAGAAGCTGTGAAACCGGCGCAAATAATGGCGCGGGAAGCGCACCGCTAAAGCTTCCAGCAAGCGGCAAAACCATTTCCGCAATGGCGGAGAAGCCTCTCAGTGAAATCGAACTTATTCTGAGACAGTTCCGATATGGCTTTTGCAGGCCAACAAAAGGAGATGGTGAGCACAATGAAGAACTACATTCGGTTTGTTCTGATCTACGGATTTACGCTGATTCCCAGCATCGCATGGGTCCGCGCGCCGGGTCTGTCCGAGGCACGTTTACAATCCGTCGTTAGTACGGACTTAAGAACCTGTGCGGAGAAGGTGCCGATCGTCCCCCAATCCGACGCGCGGGTGTTCCCACAGGATCGCATTGAAAAAACACTGAACGGTGTTTGGC
>JBBROT010000204.1:0-6478 GCA_038229155.1 Bryobacterales bacterium
CCTGCAACCCGAACTTCGCCATCGCCACCTTTGCCGCCAACACGAAACAGTTCTCCGAATTGCTACCGCGCGTGGCGGCTGTCCGGTTCAACGCCTGTGTGGAACTGGCGATGTATGACCAACTGCAGAGCGATAGCCCGGCTCTTCCGAAGCGCGATGCGGCCGTGCTATCGTGCCGGGAACAGGCGGCGACGCGTGATCGCCTGATCAAGGAATTTTCGGTGTTGACGCAATACTTTACCGCGCTCGGCAAGTTGGCGAACCATGACCACGCAGGAGCGGGAGCATCCGCACAAGAGGCGGCAGGCACCGCCGGCTCACTGGTGGGCGCGAACTCCGCCATTTCCGGCCTGGCGGGAGCGCTCACGAAAGCTGTGCTCAACGCGAAGACGGCAAGGGCGCTGAAGCAGGCAATCGAATTGGCGGACCCGCACGTCCAGGCCTATTCGCGGCAGTTTCAAGATGTCATCGCGCCGGTGTTGAGCGCCGCTTTGAAAGACCAGGAAAGGGAGTTGACCGCGCTCTATACCGATAGCTTCAGAGCCGCGCCGCCGAACCGTTTACTGCTGTACCGCCAGTTCGATTCGGACACGCGTAGCATTCGTGAGGCGCGCCAGCTTGTCGAAGGCTATTCAGCGCTGATGGCGGAAATAGCCGCCGCGCACGGCCGGCTGTATGCGAATCGCGCTTCTCTGGGGAGTAAAGAAACAGTCGCCGGAATTCTTCACGATGCCGCGGGCATCGGTGGACAGATTGCGGCGATAAAGGCGGCGGCTCACTAGATTATGCCTATCGACTTCGGTCAACTGCGCGATCTGGTCCGCCGCTTTCAGGCGCTGGCGGATGAGGTAGAACTGAAGCGCGCGAGTGTGCCTTTCATGTCGGATGAATGGCACAGTCTGGGGCAACAGCGCCGCGCGTTGACGAGGGCTTCGGGACAATTGCAAGACACAGCCCTGGACGCCGCGCTGGATGAACTGGAGCCCCACTATGACGCCGTGCTTTCGGTGGTGCGGGACCTGAAAAGTGAGATCGGGCGCGAAGAGAAAATTGAGCGAGTGCTGTCGATTGCCGCTTCGGCGTTGGCGATTTCGGCGGCGGTGCTTCAGGCTAACCCCGCCGCCATATTCGCGGCTATCGATAAGGCAAGGCTGCTGCTTACAACTTAGCCAAAACGGCTAGGAATTGAGAATCGTTACAGCAAGATCGGAATAGACGTTAAAGCCTTTGTCGAACGTGACCATCTCCAATTCACCGCTTTCTGCAAAAGCCGCCAGGTAGGCGTCTGTCCACTGACGGTGGCCGCTTTGCTTGCTATTGGTAAACCGGCGCAGGGCGATTTCGAGATAGGGAGGGTCCGGCGAAAAGACGACGCGCTCGTCCATCGCGAGGCGGTCCCACACGGACCACGCCTGCTCCCGCGATTGCACCGCATCGCCCATTACCTGGGCGTTGGTGAGCAAGCGCAACAAGCCCAGTTGCACCACTCTGCAGCACACGGCGGTATCGGCTTCACGCCGCGAAAACCAGGCCAGAGCCGAACGGTGATGCACATGATTCTGCACCACCAGCCCCAGCCAGACATTCACATCAACCAGCCATTGCTTCTTCAATTTGCTCATTCGTGGGGTTTACCGTTTGGGTGCCGGAAATGAGCGGGAATTGAACCCGGGCGCGCGGCATAGGCGAAGAAAAACTCTGCGATACGGCCTCTAATATCAAGGCGCGCACACTGGAACCCTGTAGCGCCGCCTTCGATTTTAACTCTGTATACAGTTGGTTCGGAATCTCAACCGTCGTCCTCATACCCACAGTATGCCATAAATATGGCGCAGGTGAGAAATTTATTTACCGGCTAATACTACCAAACCGTGCGCGAACCGCTGTTGCTTCCATTTG
This sequence comes from Bryobacterales bacterium, assembly GCA_038229155.1. Classification (GTDB taxonomy): domain Bacteria; phylum Acidobacteriota; class Terriglobia; order Bryobacterales; family Bryobacteraceae; genus JALYXI01. The sequence goes on from JBBROT010000204.1 coordinate 1,900, forward strand.
CGGCCCTTGCTCTGGGAATCGTGCTGGCGCGATTCGTTCCGTTCGGCGCATTTGAACTCATCGCCGCAATCCTGGCCTCTATAACTCTTGCACTCCTTGCTCGCGCGAAACCGCTGCGGCTCACGGCGGTGCTTCTGGCTGCCGGTGCCGCCGGCGCGCTGACAGTGATCGTTCACCTTCCCGCACCCGCCCCCGAACTCGATACCGCCGACGGCGATTCCGTCATTCTCTCAGGATGCGTGGTGGAACCGGCCGTCACCGCGCGCGGGCGCGAGCAATTCACCGTGGAACTTGGCCCCGGTGCGCGGGCGCGCGTGAACTGGTATCTGCGCCCGGGCGAAATTGCGCCGGAAGTGCACTATGGCCAGCTTGTCGAGTTTCCCGCCAAGACGCGCCGCCCCCACAATTTTCAAAACCCCGGCGCTTTCGATTACACGAACTTCCTCGCGCGGCAGCACATTTACTGGACCGCCGCCACTCCCGCGGGCGCGCAACTCACGGTGCTTCCGGGCCGATGCGGCAATCGCTTCATGGCCGGCATTTTCGCGTTGCGAACCGGCGCGCTGAACCGCATCGAAAGCCTCTATGCGGGCGAGCCGTACACCATCGCCATGATGGAGGCCATTCTAATCGGCGAAACCGCCGGATTGCAAAAGCTCTGGACGGAAGATTATCGCGCCACCGGAACCTTTCACGCGCTGGTGATTTCCGGCAGCCACGTCGCGGTGCTAGCTGCCACGTTGCTCTTCCTGCTCCGAATTGGCTTCGTTCCGTCAAATATTGCCACGCTGCTCACGGTGCTGGCGGCGTGGCTTTATTGTCTTCTCACCGGCTGGCAGGCTCCGGTCATCCGGTCCGCCGCGGCGTTGACGTTCTTCGCCATCGGCCGCCTTTTCTATCGCGAATCGCGCATGCTGAACATCATCGCGGCCGTGGGAATCGGGTTTCTGCTGCTCGATCCCGAATCGCTCTACGATCCTAGCGCGCAACTTTCTTTCCTGTCCGTGGCTCTGATTGCCGCCTTCGTAGTACCCGCAATCGAGCGCACATCCGGCCCGGTCGCGGAAGCGCTCGGCGAGATGCCCTCCACCGCTCTGGCTCCAGGTGCCGCCCAGATCCGAGTCGAAATCGGCCTCGCGATTCAGACTCTGCAGCTTGCACTGCCAGCGCTCCCCGTGAAATTCGCCAGGCTCTCGATCCACGCGCCGATGCGTTTCGCAATTTTCTTCTACGAACTGCTATTGACCTCCGCCATGATCCAGATCGGGCTCGCGGTGCCGATGATCGTGTACTTTCACCGCCTTTCCGCCACGGGCCTTTCGGCGAACGCCGCCGCCGTGCCTTTGCTGGGCTTGGTAGTGCCAATTGGGTTCGTTTCGGTAATTTTCAACTCCACCATCTGTGCGGGAATCGCCTCGCTGTTCCTGAACCTGACCGAACATATCGTCGCCTTTCATGCGCGCTGGGAGCCGAACTATCGCATTCCCGATCCGCCGCTGTGGCTCGCCCTGGCCTTCACGGCGCTGCTGGTGCTGTCCGCCATGCGGTTCCGGCCCGCCATCCGCATCACGGCATTCGTTGGCGCGTTAATAGCGCTGGCCGTTCTGGTGGCTCACCCATTCGCCGCGCTCACTCAGCCGGGAACTCTCGAGGTCACCGCCATCGATGTCGGCCAGGGCGATTCCATTCTGGTGGCGTTTCCCGATGGCAAGCTTGTCCTGATGGATACGGGCGGCATCCCGCTGTTCGGCAAATCGGTCGAGACCGCCACCCGGCTCGATATCGGCGAAGACGTGGTGGCGCCGTACTTATGGACGCGCGGCATTCACCATCTGGACGCCGTCGCCATCTCGCATTTCCATGACGATCACTCCGGCGGCCTGGCCGCTATCCTGCGCGATTTCAGCGTGACCGAACTGTGGACCGGGGCCGTGCCGCCCACGTTCCCGCTGCCCCAGATCGCCGTTCGCAAGCTGGTGCGCGGAGAGCCGTTCGCCTTCGGTGGCGCGCATGTTCAAGTGCTGTCACCCGGCCCCGATTATCAGCCCCACAAAGCGCCGCACAATAACGATTCTCTAGTGCTGCGCCTCACGCACGGCAAGCACTCCTTCCTGCTCACCGGCGACGCCGAAAAACAGATTGAAGCTCAGCTGTTGGACCTGCCGCGTACCGACGTTCTAAAGGTGGGCCACCATGGCAGCAAGACTTCTTCCACGCCCGGTTTTCTGGACGCGATCCACCCCGCCTTCGCGCTGATTTCCGACGGCTATGAAAACCGCTATGGCCATCCCCATCCGAAAACACTGGCTGCGCTGGAGGAGCGCCACATCGCCATCAGCCGCACGGACGTGACCGGCCTGGTCACCGCGCGCACCGATGGCCGCTACCTTACAGTAATTCCCGCTCCCCTTCCAGTTCGCTCTCAAGGGCCGCCGCGGGACCTTCCGCCTTCGCTTTCTCAAGCACCATCCGTGCATCTTCCGCCTGAGATTCCGGAACCTGCACCTGAAACTCCAGTGAAGGCAGCGTGGACGGTCCCACCAACTGCACATCGAAGTCGTTCGCCTCAAGGACTCCCTTCACATTGAGTGCCTCCATTTCGGCGTCGTGGTTCGATGAGCTGAAAACGGCAATCATCTCTTCTTCGGAATTCATGCAGTTAGGATATCCTAGCCCTATGTCCGACAACGAAAACAGCAGCAGCGGTTACCTCTGGTTCCTGGCGGGAGCCGTCCTGGGCGCTTCGGTCGCTCTTCTCTACGCGCCGAAGTCCGGTAAGGACACCCGAGGGTATCTGAGCGATCAGGCGGATGAAGGCCGCGAGGCCCTGGCCCATTCCGGCAAGGACCTGATGGATAAGGGCAAAGATCTCTACGACCGGGGCCGTGTGTTGGCCGAAGAAGCCGCCGATCTGTTCGAGCGCGGCCGCAAGATGGTTCAGGGCTAGCACTCTGCTCACGCTCGGCCGGTTTCGCATCACGCTGGTCCGCGCGGGCCATTACTATTGGGACGGCGGCGCTGTATTCGGCGTCGTCCCGAAAACCATGTGGTCGCGCAACACTCCCGCGGATGCGCTGAACCGCGTGCCGCTAGCGTTCAATTGCTATGTGATTGAGACCGGTACGCACACGGTGCTGGTAGAGACCGGTGGCGGCCACAAGTTTTCACCGGCGTCGCGAGAGCGCATGAACCTGCCGGCACTGCGGCCTCTGCCGGAGCTTCTCTCGCAGTTCAAAATCGATACCGTCATCAACACGCATCTGCATTGGGACCACTGCTCCGGCAACATGCTGGAGGGCGCGCCAGCTTTTCCCGAAGCGCGCTATTTCGCCAGTGCCGCCGAATACGAACATGCTCATGAGCGCAATGTGCGCGATGCCATCAGCTACATGGATGAGAATTACGATCCGCTGGTGGGTTCCTGCCGCATGGAGCTTTTGGCGGGCGCGACGGAAGTGGTGCCGGGCGTTTCCATGCGCGTCGCTTCAGGGCACAATCGCGACATGATGGTGGTTCAGGCGCATTCCGAGGGCGAGACGTTTTGCCTGCTGGCGGATCTTGTGCCCACCGCGGAGCATCTAAAACCAACGTGGGTGGCGGCGTTCGATCTGTTCCCGCTCACCGCTATCGAAACCAAGACGCAGTTACTGACCGAGGCCGCTCAACAAGGCTGGTGGTGCGGATTCGGCCATGACATGCGCCACGCCTTCGCCACCGTGGCGGAAGATTTCAGCTTGAAAGAGACACGATCCTCATGACGACCAAGATTGCGTTCCCGCCCTTTCATAACGAAGCTTATCTGGATTACACGCTGCCGGAAAATCGCGCGGCGATGCTGGCCGAAGTGGCGAAGCTGCGCGCGAAGCTGGGCGCGGACCATCCACTGCTGATTGCTGGTGAGCGAATCCAGACTGGCGATAAGCATCGCTCGGTGAATCCGTCTGATCCTGCCGAGTTGATCGGCACGGTTTCAAAGGCAAGCCCAGAGCTGGCGACGCGTGCTATCGAAGCGGCCTATGCTTACTTCCCGGAATGGTCGCGGACAGACCCGATGGATCGCGTGAAGATGCTGCTGCGCGCGGCGGAACTGCTGCGTGAACGCAAGCTGCATTTCAACGCGTGGCTGACGCTTGAAAGCGGCAAGACCTTCGCCGAAGCGGAGGGCGAGACCGCGGAAGCGATCGATTTTTGCGAGTACTACGCGCGCGAGATGGCCCGGCTTTCCGGCGCGCAGGACGTGGTGCAATTGCCTGGCGAGCGCGATGAAATGCATTACCTGCCGCTGGGTGTGGGCGTGGTCATTCCGCCATGGAATTTCCCGCTCGCCATCCTGACGGGCATGACCGTGGCCGCGCTGGTGGCGGGCAACACGGTGGAGCTGAAGCCTTCGAGCGAGACGCCCATCATGGCGGCGGCGTTGTGCGACCTGCTGCTCGAAGCCGGCTTCCCGGCGAAGGCGCTTCAATTCGTGCCGGGCAGCGGCGCGTTGATTGGCGACCTGCTGGTGCAGCACCCCAAGACTCGCTTCGTCGCCTTCACCGGCTCCCGCGATGTGGGTCTGCGCATCAATGAACTGGCC
>JBBROT010000205.1:0-6389 GCA_038229155.1 Bryobacterales bacterium
ACCACCGTCTTCCCGCGTAGCTGCACGAAAGGCTCAATCACGGTATCCATACCCACCGTCACATCCGGATCCACGGTCACCGTTTCCGGCTTCTCTACCGTCACGCCATCCAGCATCAGTTGCTGAATCTTGCGCGCGCGGAATGTCTGGTCCACCAGCGCCAGCTCCACGCGATTGTTGATGCCCATCAGTTCGGCGGAATCCTTCACCTTCATGGCATGTACGGCATTGCCCGAACGAATCAGGATAGCGATCATGTCGGTCAGATAATATTCGTTCGCGGCATTCTGGCAGTCGAGTTGATCGATATATTTCCAGAACAGCAGCGCATCGAAACAGTAAACGCCGGCGTTGATTTCCTTGACCGCCAACTGCTCTCTGTTCGCGCTCTTCTGCTCCACGATGCACTCCACTTCTCCGGTCTCGGTACGGATGATGCGGCCGTAACCTGTGGGGTCGGCAAGCTTGGCGGTCAGCATGGTGCAGCCGCCCGCGTGCTGGCGCTGGTAATCGATCAGCGTCTTCAGCGTAGAGGGTAGAATCAGCGGACAATCGCCGTAATACACCACCAGCAAGCCGCCCAGATCTTTCAACTGATCGCGCCCGCATAGAATGGCATGGCCGGTGCCCCGCTGTTCTTCCTGGTGGATGAAGCCGGTGCCGAAGCCGGCCACCTGAGCACGAACCTGGTCCGCCTGATGCCCCACCACCACGAAAGTGCGCTGTGGCGGAGCGAGTGTCAAAGCAGTCCGAACGGTCTGTTCGATGAGCGTGAGCCCACCCGCCGAATGCAGCACCTTCGCCTTCTTCGATCGCATGCGGGTGCCCAGGCCCGCCGCCAGAATCACCACGCTCACGTCTTGCATTTCGCTCACGCTTCTATTCTCGTCTGCGGCGTCCCTCTTTCGCGAGCGCAACAGCCACCGCGGCCGCCGCATCGGGATTGTGGCGAACCTGCGGACCCTTCTCAATCAACGCCGCCGTCACCATTTCAATCCCCATCGCGCGCAGCGTCTCCAGATCGTTCTCGACGGCGCACACGCCCATGGATTCATACCGCTTCAACGCCGTCTTGTGGATTGGGCTGGAATTGACGATGGCGTAATCGATTAGCCTTGGCACGCGCGCGTGTTTCTGCAGCGCCAGTATATGGTCTGAAGCTCTGAAATCGATAGTCTCTCCGGGCTGCCACATCAGGTTCACGAAGTAGGCCTTGACGGCGGGCGATTCGGCAATGGCCTTCGAAACACCCGATACCAGCAGGTTCGGAATCACGCTGGTGAAGAGGGACCCCGGCCCCAGCGTAATCAGGTCCGCCGCGGCGATAGCGGCGAGCGTTTCCGGCAGCGGCTTGCACACGCGCGGGCGCAGACGGATTCTTTCGATCCGCTTCCTGCTCCGGCTGATCTTCGTCTCGCCTTTCACGATTGTTCCGTCCACCAGTTCCGCTTCCAGTTGCACGTTGCGCGAAGTGGAAGGGTAGATGGAGCCCATGATCGCCAGCGCCTTCGAGGATTGCTTCACGGCTTCAGAAAACTCACCCGTGATGTGCGTGAGCGCGGTCAGGAACAGGTTGCCGAAGCTATGTCCGGCGAGGCCCCTGCCGCTTGAGAAACGATATTGAAACAGCTTCGAAAGAAGGGCTTCATCTTCGGAAAGCGCAACCATGCAATTGCGGATATCGCCGGGAGGAAGTATTTCAAAATCGCGGCGCAGCCTGCCGGAACTGCCGCCGTCATCGGTCACGGTAACAACCGCTGTGATATCGAGCGGCGCGTACTTTTTGAGCCCCTTCAGCAACGCCGAAAGACCAGTGCCGCCGCCGATGGCGACCACGCGCAATGGGGCTTCGGCTCCCTTCATCCCGCTTCTATCCAGAGCTCAAAACGGGCCGGACTGCTTTTCCGGATAAAGAAGCTGCTGGATGCGCGGCTGCTGCAAGATAGGTGCCAAGTCGGAATCCTGGCGCGCCGCCATGCGATTCACGGGGTTCAACTCAATCGCCTGTTTCAGATTTTCGAAAGCGGTATCGGCGTCACCGGAAATTCCCGCGCACAAAGCCAGCGCGTAATAGAGGTGATCCGTAGAGGTATTGCCATCTTTGCGGATCAACTGCATCGCGCAATCCAGGTGCTTGCGGGCCACATCCAAATCGCGCGCATTCAACCGCTCGATGGCGTAGTTGTAATGGTCATCCAGCGTGTCGAAGGAAACTTCCGGCTTGCCCAACCGCCGTTCGCACATGATGACGTGCAGTTTTGCGTTGTGGGAAATTTCCCGCTGCGGGCCGGACGTGGCCTGCTCGAACACACTCTTCGCTTCGCGGAATTGCTGCTGGCGGAAAAACTTCATGGCGTTGTCAAAAACCTGAAGCTGCTTTTCAGATTCCGTGCGAGGTTCGCCCTTCGGCGCGGGCCGCACCATCACGCCATCATGCAGAACGTTTTGCGGCGTGTTGCCGCTTTTTGAAGGAGTAACTTTTTTCTTAACGGCCATGCTTCGCAGCCTCACCAAGCTGCCCAAGTAGCTTTATGTTGTAACAGATACCGGAACAGTAGTCAAAAGTCATTTCGGTTCGGGACGGTCATCGGATGTGTCGAACGTGATCTGTGTGCTGGCATCGTATTTCCGGTAGTTTCGAAATGTGACCTGGGCCCTGGTCCGCTGTTTTTCAATACGGAAAACATTGCTGGCGGATTGAGGCAGTTGAAACGATTTGTCCCCGATGGTGGTGGCGGCGAACAAGATCGTCGTGCCTAGCTCGATGTTCCTCTCGGGATCGCTTTCCGTATCGAGGCGGGTCACGATTCCGGTCGCGCACTGCGAGTACACGGTTCCATGATGGGCCAATTCCACACGTTCACGATGCATGCTAACCACCAGCGGCGCGGCCGTGGCCAGGACATGGTAGCGGAATACGCAGATGGGATTGCCAGCCGGCCCTTCCTGATGGTCCCACGCCATTTCCGGGTTGGCTTTCTCAGAGAAAATATGACCCAACAGGCCGAATTCTCCGCCCAACGTGTAGCCATACCGCGGATGCGCACGGCCGTTGGCGGGCTTGCCATCAATGGTGAGCACCTTGCGATGTTCCCGATGGCGAAGGTAGAAAATCTCCTCTTCCGATTCGTCCACATGCTTCCAATTTTCTTCATGACCGTAGCGTGCGGCGCTGCGTGAAATGTATTTGTTGACGCGAAAATCCTGCAAACGCGCTTCATAATTGCGCGCAAATTCGCGAAGACGCTCGAGCGCGGCATCTGTCGATACCCGCTCTGTTTGCGCAGTGGCGCAGAGGCACAGAAACGGAAGCGCGAACAGTGGGCGCAGTGGCATCCTCACCTGCTATTTTGATACCAAATCACGCGGGATAATAACGGCTTGACCTCACTAGCCAAAATTCCCGCTTTGTTTGCCGTTGCCATCTGCTGCGCTCACGCCCAAAACTGGCCCGGCGGCCCCGCGCTTGACGAAGCACTGAACCAGGCTGTGGTGCAGGGCAAAATTCCGGGCGCGGTAGTGCTGGTGGGCCATCGCGGCGAAGTGGTGTATCGCAAAGCATACGGGTACCGCGCGCTTCTTCCAGTGAAGGAAACGATGACTCTGGACACCATCTTCGATTGCGCTTCCTTGACGAAAGTGGTTGCGACCACTTCTTCCATCATGCGGCTCTTCGAAGACGGGAAGATCCGCCTGGCGGACAAGGTAACGGATTATCTGCCGGAGTTTCAAAATGGCGCAAGCGACCTGACCGTTCGCGATTTGATGATTCATTTTTCCGGCTTGCGGCCCGATGTGGATCTGGTGCCGGAATGGAACGGCTACCAAACCGGTATCGACAAGGCGCTGCACGATAAGCCGGCTGGAATTGCGGAAAAAAAGTTTGTGTATAGCGATATCAATTTTCTGCTGCTGGGCGAAATGGTGCGCCGCGCGGGCGGAGAAGCGCTTCCCGATTTCGCGCGCGATCACATATTCGCTCCACTCGGCATGCCGGAGACACGCTTCCAACCGCCGGACGTGCTGCGGCCTCGCATCGCGCCCACCGAGAAGCTGGCTTCCGGCGAAATACTGCGCGGTACAGTGCATGACCCGACTGCGCGCTTTATGGGCGGTGCCGCAGGGCATGCCGGACTGTTTTCCACCGCCGACGACCTGGCAAAATTTTGCCAGATGATGCTGAACCTGGGCACGGGCGCAAACGGGGTTCGCGTGTTCAGCCCTGGCACTATTTTGAAATTCACTTCGCCGCAAACACCCGCTGGCCAACCCGTGCTGCGCGGCCTGGGCTGGGATATCGATTCGCCCCTATCCGGCAATCGCGGCGAATTGTTTCCCGCGGGCACCTCGTATGGCCATACCGGGTTTACCGGCACCTCGATCTGGATCGACCCGGGTTCGCAGACGTATGTAATTCTGCTGGCGAACTCGGTCCACCCCAGCCGCGGAAAATCCATTACTTCGTTGCGCAGCCGCGTCGCCACCATCGTTGCGGCCCAGGTGAACGCAGGCGCTTCCCCTTCCATCTTTCCGCCTACGCTAACGGGTCTCGATATCTGGGAATCGCAAGGATTTAAGGCTGTCGCGGGCAAGCGTGTCGGGCTGATCACGAATCACACGGGCATCGATCGGAATCGCAACCGGAATATTGATCGGATGCGGGCGGCGGGCGTAAATGTCACCGCCATCTTTTCTCCGGAGCACGGAATTCTCGGGGTGGAAGACCAGTTGAATGTTGCGAACACGAAGGATGCGGCAACGGGAATTCGCGTGTGGAGTTTGTACGAAGGTAAAAATCGCCGGCCCAGCGCGGAGATGCTGCGTGGCGTGGACGTGCTGGTTTTCGATATCGCCGATATCGGCGCGCGCTATTACACCTACGTTTCCACCATGGCCTATGCCATGGAAGAAGCGGCAAAAGCGAAGATTCCGTTCTATGTGTTGGATAGGCCTAACCCCATCACGGGCATTCATGTGGAAGGCCCGATGATTGACCACGATCAGCTTTCGTTTGTGGGCTATTTTCCGCTGCCTGTTCGCCACGGCATGACGGTGGGGGAGCTGGCGACCATGTTCAATGCGGAAAATCAGATTGGGGCTAATTTGACGGTGGTGCGCGCGGAGGGGTGGCGCAGGGAGGAGTGGTTCGATGAGACTGGGCTTCCTTGGGTGAACCCTTCGCCCAACATGCGGACGTTGGACGCGGCTCTGCTGTATCCCGCGGTGGGACTGCTGGAATACTCGAAGAATTACTCCGTCGGGCGTGGCACGGATTCGCCTTTCGAAGTGGTGGGTGCGGAATTTATTCGTGGCGGGGATTTGTGCCGCGAATTAATGAGCCGCGCGGTGCAAGGCTTCCGCTGCTACCCGATTACGTTCCAGCCGAATGCTTCCATGCTAGCTGGCAAAACGGTGGAAGGGCTTCGCCTTTCGGTGACAAATCGAGATCTGTTCAATGCGGGAAAGTTGGGCGTGGAACTGATGTCGGCTCTACGCAAGCTGTATCCCGGCAAAATCGATTTTCCGGTCAACAAAAAGTTGATTGGCGATTCGGTGCTGATTCAGGAAATCGAGCAAGGGCTGCCTTCGGCCCGCATCCTACCTCGTCAGGCGGAAGCGCTCAAAGTTTTCCGCGTCAAAAGAGCGAAATATCTGCTATACCGTTAGCGCCAGTCCTAGGCCGTGACCGCCACGCTCTTGGTGCCGGCGTGTACGGTCTTGTTCTTCGAACCGAGCGGACGGCCGCGCTTTTTGGTCTCGGTCATCCATGACGGAGGACGGCCCCGGCGCTTCCCGCGACCCATTGCCAAACGTTCGAGGCTAAGGATTGCCTCCTCTAACTGCTCCCTTTCCTGCCGAAGGTCGGCCAAAATCTTCGTGACATCCATAATCGAATCGTCTCCTCGAAATCGTGTTCTGGAATCGGAACCGGATTATTACTCCCCGGCCGTTGATCAAGATTTACCGTAATTCTTTGGAATTTGCAAGTGTCCGGTTCTGAATTCGGAACAAATCAGCAGTATTCGTACTAGGTACTCCCCATCACTTAAGACAATGCCCTCAATTTCGCAACCGGTTGTCGACGTTTCCAGAGGAAATAAAAAGGTAAGCCAGCCGCGATGAGAACAATTCCGAGCACGCTTTCGCGCGGCGAGTTGATTAAAGTGACCACTTCAATCAGCAGAGCGGCAATCACGAAGAGGGCGGGCACCAGCGGATAACCCAGCGTGCGGTAGGGCCGGTCCAGATCGGGACGCTTGCGGCGCAGCACGAAAACAGCGGCCGTGGTCATGCCATACAGCAGCCAACTGGCGAAGATCACGAAGGTTAGTAGCAGGTCATAGCGGCCGGAGAGCACGACGATAGCGGCCCAGGCGCTTAAGACCAGA
>JBBROT010000206.1:0-6319 GCA_038229155.1 Bryobacterales bacterium
GCTGATCCTTCCTTCCACCGCGTTAGCAACTACCTTTACCCGCTGCAACTCTTTCTGACTCAATGTCACCCTCCAATTGTTGAAAGGGGTGACAGATTCCCTGAGCAGTTAAGGGGTGACACAATCGCTGAGCAACATCACGCATACTCTTGATACGCGGCAAACCCGTAAGCGTTAGTTATACTTGTGTAAAGAAATGCCTTTGTATGAATACAAGTGCCACCAGTGCGGCAAGAAGTTCGACGCGCTTCAGAAATTCTCCGATTCTCCGTTGACGGTCCACGAAGAGTGCGGGGGAGCGCTGGAACGACTGGTATCCGCACCGGCGTTCCACTTCAAGGGGACCGGCTGGTACGTGACCGACTACGCGAAATCGAACGGCGTGAGCACGCCCGCTTCGGAGAATTCGAAATCCGATTCGTCTAGCGGTGAATCGAAAGCGGAAGCGAAGGCCGACAGCAAGTCTGACGCGAAGCCGGAAACCAAAACGGAGAGCAAGACGGAAACGAAGCCGGCAGCCACTTCCAGTTCGTCCTCCTCCGGTTTGTCCGACAAGTAACGAAAAAGGGGCGGGTGGACCGTTCGGTCCCCCGCCCCATTTTCACTGCTAAAATTCTATTCCACTTCGCGACGGCTCTTTTTACGATTCCGTTTGCGGGCCAATGCTTGCTTGACACGTTTCTTTTCACCCGGTTTCAGGTAGAACGAATGACGTTTGACATCTTTGATAATGTCTTCAGTCTGAACCTTCCTCTTGAAGCGGCGCAGGGCGTTCTCGATCGTTTCGCCCTCTTGCAGTTTTACTTCTGCCAATTAAAAATACACCCCCAAACTCATCGCAAATTTACCAGAGCTTTCACGGCCCGATATTGATATCTTCATGTGTTCGCTCGCTGGAAACGAAGCACACCTTCCAGTAAAATCGCCAGTGTGGATCACACCAGTGCGACCTGAAACGACTTGTTCAGGTTACCACGATGTATGGTTTGGCGTTTACCGGTAGGTAGTGTCCTAAAACTGCGTTGATGGCATTACAACGCTTTTTCGATAGTTTCTTTGACGACGGCGGGTTTGAACGGCTTCTGGATAAACGTCCATCCGCTTCGCAACGCGATCTGCATGTGGGAGAACCCAGACATCAGAATCACCTTCACGAAAGGCTGCTTTTTGGTCAGCTTATCCGCTAGTTCCTGCCCGTCCATCTCTGGCATCGTCACATCGGTGAGAAGTAAATCTACATCGCCATGGTGTTGCTCGGCTAGTTGTAGCGCCTCTTTACCGTTGGAGGCAACAAGCGTGCGATATCCCCACATCCCTAAAAACTTTTGAAGCAGCGATCGAATCGCAGGTTCATCTTCAGCTATCAGCACCTGCTTCGCGGTGCCGTTTAGCTTACTTGTTTCCACATGTCAATTGTACCGTGCTAGTAACGATTGAATGTTCTCATATGCACTAGCAAGCGGTTGCTGTCACTGTTGCGGTATGGCAAGCCGCAAAAGCACAAGACCGTTGCGCTGAAACTTGCCAATCACCTGGCAACTGTGAATCCGGCGGTGGCACTCGGCGCACGGAGGGATCTGTGTGGAGTGAAGCCAAGGGCCCCCTGCTTGCCATTGAAGGTTGTCCAATTTCTTCAACGCACCTTTCTAGGAGACTACCTACCGGTACGCGTATCGGGACACCAGAAAGCCGATAGGCGCACCAATCAAAACGATGTGGCCCAGCAGATCCACCGAGTTGAAAGCCCCAGGCTTGGCACGCGAGAGTGGGACCACAACATAGGTCATCAGGAAATAAAAGAATGCGCCATACGCGGCTCCAGCAGGGACCGGCCAGCGGCGCACTTCGGCGATGAGGCGATAGAGAAGCGCGAATCCGGCGGCTGCCAGCAGCGCGATGATGAAATGCAAACAGAGCCCGAGAGCCGCCACCGGGCCCCCGCCCTGGAAAGCCGCGGGACCCAAAAGGCCGCTCGCCACCGAGTGCAGAACGCGCTCCTGGCTTACCCCGCGCATGCCCCACTTGATGAAGGCGTATGATATATCGAAAATTCCGGCGGCCAATCCGCCCAGCAGTATGCCCTTCATTTCGATTTGTGTTGCAGCTCAGCCGGAACGCGCGTCCGGTCCAGGCCTTCGAAAGGCAGCGTCCACTTTACGGCCACGCTGGTGGGCAGAAAACATTGGCGATCGTCGCAAGCCTGGTATTTCACGGTTCCCTGGATCACCAGATTATCATTCGCGTCCAGCAACGGACGCACCGATTTTTCTTCCGCGATCACAAGTTCACGGCGCAAACGGAATTTGCCGTCAAACACCGGCACCGTTTCGTTGATTGCTTCCAGACGCAGCATTTTCGAAGCGGGGAAAACAACGTCCGACAGCTTGCCCGCAGGCGAATCGGTAGGCGTCCAGGAGATGGGGATGTAGCCTTCGACGCCCGGCGCGTAGACGTGTACGCGTGGATCCATCGCGATATCGATTGTGAGTTCGAACTTCAGCCCGGGGCGCAGGGCGCCGGCAGTGGAACTGGTGGTGACGGTCAGGTGTTTCGCGCGCTGCGAATCGTGCGCGGTTTCGGGCTCGATGCCAAACTGGCGCAGCAGTATCAGGCCGGTGCTATCGCGCTCTTTGTAATCGGCCTCAAAATACTTGGCGGTGACCATGCCGGCGGAATCCAGAATAAAAATACCGGGGTACGGCACGCCATAAGCGAAGCTATCTTTCGGCACTTCTTCGTTCAGCAGCCCGAATTCGCGAATGGTTTTGGAATCGGAATCGGAGAGCAGCGGGAATCCGATTTTCTGGCGCTCGGCAAAATTTTTTAACAGCGCCGGCGAATCGTAACTGACCGCAGCCAAACCCAAACCCGCCGCGCGAATCTTATCGGCGTTGCGCGCCAGCTCCACGAGCTGACCTTTGCAGAAAGGTCACCAATCGGCGGAACGATAGAAGACCAGCAGCGCGCCCTTCGGCCCTAAAATGCTTTGCAATGAGCGCTGTTGCCCGTCCTGATCCGGCAGCGCGAAGGACGGAACAGGCTTGCCCACGGCAGGCCCGCTATGGTCCGGCGCGGCGAACAGCAACAGAGAGAGCAGGGCGATTTGCATGACTGTATAGTGACACGCACCGCGCGGTTTATTTCGCTAATAGTGCGCGAAGATGAGGCGCGAACTGCTGCCGTTCTGCGACGTCTCGGAATTCAACAGCTTGCCGTCCGGCGCCACCGAATTCTTCGTACGGGAAAACTCTTTGCCGTTCAGGAACAGCACGATGTCGAAGCCGCGGTCCGTCATGCTCAGCACACGCACCGTGGTTCCCGGAATGAAGCCGGTCACCGGATACTCCCTGCCATCCGCGGCGGCGGTATAGGAATACATGTTGCCGCCCATCGCAGTCACCTTCACATTCAACTTGCCGGCGGTTTTCTTTAAATCCCACCTTAAACCGCCGCGCCGCCACACGCCTTCAATCGGCTCCGTGCCGAAGGCGGCCGTGACCAGAATCAGAACCGCGGCGAGGCCTTTACAGAACATCGGCAAAGCCCCGCTTCATATAGCGGAAGAACATGCCTCCCACAATGAACGTGCCCAGGGAATAGACGGCGGTCATGCCCAGATCGCCGAACGACGGAACATGGTACCCCAGCAGCATTTCACGGTACGCGCGGACGATATATGCCAGCGGATTGCCGGTGATGAGGAAGCGCAGGTTCGGGGGGAACATGTCTTCGGTGATAAAAATGGGCGTCACCCAGAACCAGAAAGTGAGCGCCACGGTGAGCACCTGCGCGGTGTCGCGCAGATAAACCTGAAGGCTGGAGGCGATCCAGCCGATTCCGATGGCGAAAAGCCCCAGCAGCACCAGAAAAATCGGCAAAAATATGAGTGATGGGCTGAAGTGGTTGAGAATCACGGCGGCACCCGCCACTACCAGAGCGGTTGCCATTAAATGACTCACCAGCGCCGAAAGAAAAATGGAGACCGGCACAATTTCGGCCGGGAACACGGTCTTGGTAATCAGGCTGGCCTGTTCCAGCAGCGAAGCCGAACTCCGCATCACCGTTTCGCTGAAGAGCAGCCAGGGCAGCATTCCGGCGAACAGGAACAACGGATAATTTTGCGTGACTTGTCCCGCGCCGGGTTTCTGATGAAGACAGACACTAAACACGAACGTATAGCTCAGCAGGAGAACAACCGGATGAATCAGACCCCACAACCAGCCGGCCACGGAGCCAATGTAGCGCTGTTGAAAATCGCGGCGTACCAGTTGGACCAGAAGGCTGCGCCGCTCAATCAGGTTGCGCAAAAAATACGTGCCGGGAAGATGCGGTTCCAAGCCGGGATGGTAGCAGCCAAGCCGCTTGACATGCAACCTTAAGCGTTGTTAATCTGGCAGTTTCGCAAATTATACAGATTTCCATAGGCAGTACAAAGTGTGATTTTTTACTTCACTGTATGAAGCAGAACTATTTCATCGTAGAATTCGCGCACTCTCTTCACGGCCGGCTCCAAAAGGTTCACATCCCGCATCGCGCCGTGTTCGTCATTCTGGCTTTGGCGGTGGTGGGGATGTTCTCCGTGGTTGGCTTCGTTTCGAGCTATGCGCGCATGGCGTGGAAGGTGGGCAATTACAATGCCCTGCGCCGCGAAACTGAAAATCTTCGCGCCCGTTACGACCGTTTGCAGAAGACCGTGAACCAGACCAATGCCCAGCTTGCTTCGCTGCAAATGCTGGCGCAGGAAGTGACGGTGGCTTACGGGATCAAGCAGAAAATTGAAGGCCCGGCCGATCTGATTTCGGAAGCCCGCCTGACGCCAACGATGTCGGAGACGCTTGAGAATTACAATTACCTTCGCTCCAGCAAACTCTCGCGCCTGGAACCGAGTTTCGGGCAGCGCTTGCAAGTGAATGTGGTGCCCAGCATCTGGCCGGTGGATGGCCGGTTGATGGGTGGCTTCGGTTCGCGCACGGATCCATTTTCAGGGGAAGGCGCTTACCATACAGGCGTCGATATTTCCGCGCCCAGCGGAACGCCGGTGCATGCCGCCGCCGATGGCCGTGTGGAATTTGCCGGTTTTTATCATGGCTATGGGCGAGTGGTGATCATCAGCCACGGCAGCAATTACGAAACATATTACGCGCATCTTTCGGCGTCGAATGTAACGGAAGGCCAGGAGATCCGGCGCGGCGAAGTCTTGGGCGCGGTGGGGTCCACTGGCCGCTCTACCGGGCCGCACCTGCACTACGAAGTGCGTGTGGGCAGCAACCCGGTGAACCCGTACCGCTTCCTGCAAAAGCCGTTAGCCGCGTCTCAGTTGGCGCGGGCCGATATTTTCGCAGGCCTATAAATAGTAATTGCGGTCCCACGCGTGGTTTTTCAAGAGCGCCAGCGTGTTGTCCGGCAGCCTGCCCAGATTGGAGAAGCTGCAATTCGCCTCCACGCTACGCAGTGAACGCATGCCCGGAATCACGGTGGAAACTGCCGGGTGCGAAAGGCAGAATCGCAAGGCAATCTGAGGCAAATCGCTGGCAGCCATTTGCAGATCCGCTAAGAGCGCGCTCATGTGCTCACGCACTTCAATCTTGCGCTCTCCCCGGAAATAGTTTTCGCGGAAATCACCGGCGGGAAATTTCGTATCGGGGCCCACGGTGCCGGTTAGCGAACCTTCATCGAACGGCACGCGCGCAATCACTCCCACGTTGTGCTTTATGGCGGCCGGGAACAAATGCGCTTCCGGCGTCTGATCGAAAATGTTGTAAATCACCTGCACCGTATCCACCAGGCCGCTCTCAATCAGAGCGATGGCGGAATCGGGCTGATGGTCGTTGATGGAGACGCCGAAGTAATGCACCTTGCCCGATTTTTTCAAATCTTCCACGGAGCGCTTCCACTCATCGCGGCCCAGCCAATCAGGGTTCCAGACATGAAACTGCTGCAGGTCCAAATACTGCCGCCCCAAGTTCTTCAGCGTGGTTTCGGTGGAAGCGGTGATATGGTCGCCGGGGAATACATCGTCGATACCCACGCCTTCCCGCGCGGGCCACAGCAGATTTTTCGGCGGCACCTTGGAGGCGATATATACCTTGTGGGTAGATTCGCTGAGCACCTTCCCGATCAGGCGTTCGCTGTGACCTTCGCCATAAGCAAGGGCGGTATCGATGAAGTTGAGCCCCAGCTCCAGCGCGCGCCGGATGCCGGTAAGCGCCTCATGATCGGTGCCCCCCAGCCATTGTTTCTGACCGATGCCCCACGCGCCATAGCCGATGTCGCTGACATCGATGTTCGTCCGTCCCAGCTTCCGATATTGCATTCAGCC
>JBBROT010000207.1:0-6307 GCA_038229155.1 Bryobacterales bacterium
CGAAATCGGTTTTCCCCAGCGGCTTATCTAAAGGCAAATCCGCCACCGTCTGAATCTGCGCGGGCGTCAGCAACTTCGCGCCCTTAATCTGAATCCGGCGCAGCGGAAACTTGTCGGGAGCCACCGCCGGTTTCGCGGATTGTTTGACAGGTGCCTTGCGCGCCCGCGGTTTTACCGGTTGTGCCGGCAATAACATCGCGCCAAGCGCAAACAGCAGAGCGGCTTTCATGGCAGTACCCCTACTGTAGAATAACGGGTAGTGACATACGACCTGATTGTGATTGGCAGTGGGCCTGGAGGCTACTCTGCCGCCGTTCGCGCGGGGCAATACGGCCTCAAAACAGCCATCATCGAAAAAGACGGCAAGCTGGGCGGCACCTGCCTCCACGTTGGCTGCATCCCCACCAAGAGCCTCCTGCATACAGCCGACCTTTGGAGCCATGTTCAACATGCCGAAGATGAGGGAATTTCTGTTCAGAATCCTCAGTTGAATTTCCCCAAAGTGGTGGACCGCAAGAACAAAATCGTGACGAAACACGCTAAAGGCGTCGAGTTCCTCATGAAGAAAAATAAGGTGCAGGTCATCACCGGCTTTGCCACGTTAAAAGGCGGCGGCAAGGTGGAAGTGAAGACCGATAAGGGCACTGAAACGCATGACGCCAAATTCATTCTGCTGGCTACCGGATCGACGGCGCGCATGATCCCCGGGTTGCAGCCCGATCCTGAATTTTTACTCACCAACATAGAAATATTGAACCTGACGGCGGTGCCGAAATCGCTCGCCATCATCGGTGCCGGCGCGGTGGGCGTGGAGTTCGCCTCCATGTTCAAGAAGTTCGGCGCTGATGTGAGCCTGTTTGAAATGCTGCCCCGCCTGGTTCCCGTGGAAGACGAAGAGATTTCAAAAGAACTGGAACGCGTTTTCAAGAAAGAGAAAATTCGTGTGGAGACCGGTGCCAAATGCGAGAACATCCGCAAGGGCGGCGCGGGCATCCAAATGACCGTGACGCTCGCGAACGGCAAACAGGAAGAGGTGACGGCGGAAAAACTTCTGGTAGCTGTAGGGCGCGCGCCCAACACGGCCAACGTGGGAATTGAGAACACGAAGATTGAGCTCGATCGCGGCTTCGTGAAAGTGAATGAAATGATGCAGACGGGCGAACCCGGCGTTTATGCCATCGGCGATATCGTGGCGGGCATGCCGCAACTGGCCCATGCGGCCGCGGCGGAAGGCATGGTCGCGGTTGGTCACATGGCCGGAAAGGCCTTCACGCCCATCCATCGCAATCGTATCCCCGGTGCAACTTATACCGAACCCGGCATCGGTAGCGTTGGCCTCACGGAAGCTCAGGCCATCGCTCAGGGTTACAAAGTGAAGGTTGGCAAATTTCCGTTCGCGGGCAACAGCAAGGCCACCATCCTCGGCAGCCATGACGGCTTCGTGAAGGTGATCGCGGATGGCGAATACGGAGAAATTTTGGGCGTCCACATCATTGGGCCGCAAGCCTATGAGTTGGTGAGCGAAGCCGTGACGGCCATGGAAGCGGAAGCTACCGTCGAGACCATGATGAGCACCATCCACGCGCATCCCACCATTTACGAAGCTGTAGGCGAAGCGTTCCAGAACGTTTACGGGCTGGCCATCAACGCTTAACGCCGGCCCCATGCGACATCTGGTAGTTCGCGACCTGGGCCGCATTGGCTGGCGAAGCGCGGCCACGCTTCAGGAACAATTCGTGGAGCAAAGGAAGCGCGGCGAAATTCCAGATACCCTGCTCTTCGCCGAGCACCCGCACGTGGTCACCATGGGCCGCAACGCGCATCGCGAAAACTTGCTTGCGTCAGAAGAAGTGCTGTCCCGCTCAGGCATCGCGCTTGAAGAAACCAATCGCGGCGGCGACGTGACATATCATGGTCCGGGACAGGTTGTGGGCTATCCGATTCTGAATTTGAACGAATGGAAGCGCGATGTTCACCTTTACGTGCGCGCTCTGGAAGACGTTCTGATCGTGACGCTGGCGGAGTTCGGCATCGCCGCGGAACGCAGTTCGGGCATGACCGGCGTGTGGACCGGCGGCGCGAAAATTGCCGCCATCGGCGTGCATATCAGCCGTTGGGTGACATCGCATGGCTTCGCCCTGAATGTCTCGACGGATCTTTCGTATTTTGGATATATCGTGCCGTGCGGGCTGCGCAAGCCTGTCACGTCCATGCGCGCGTTGGGCGTGGACGTTGCGCGCGAAACAGTTTTAGACCGGCTCAGCCGGAATTTCGAACAATGTTTCGATCGGGAGCAAGTAAGTTATGGACGTAGTGATGCCGCAGATGGGCGAGAGTATCGTCGAGGGAACGTTGACCAAGTGGCTGAAGAAGCCGGGCGACACTGTCGAGCGCGATGAGCCCCTTTTTGAAATTTCCACCGATAAAGTAGATACCGAAATTCCTTCGCCGGCCGCCGGCACACTTTCCGAAGTGTTGGTGCAGGAAGGCGAAACGGTCGGTATCAATACCGTGGTCGCACGCATCGGAGAAGCTGGCGCGGCCCCCGCGGCAGCACCTGTAGCGGCACCGGCCGCAGTACCGGCTGAGCCCGCGCCGTCCCCCACTTCCGCCCCCGGCCCCGCGGTGGAGCCGGAGCCCGCGCAAACTCCCGCGCCCGCTGAAGAAGCTTCCGCCGATGCCGCTGGTCCCCTCTCGCCGCTGGTGCGCAAGATGGCTCGTGAGAATGGCATCGATCTGGCACAAGTGAAAGGCACCGGTGCCGGCGGCCGCATCACGAAACAAGATGTCGAAGGCCACATGGCCCAAAAGGCCGCAAGCCCCGCCGAACCGCAGGCGACCACAGCCGGACCTTATCCCGTTACGCCCGGCCCGGCACCCACGCCCGTCGCCGCGCCAGCGCCGCCAGCACCCACGCCCGTCGCCGCGCCAGCGCCGCCAGCACCCAAGCCCGCCGCTGCCGGCCCTGTTCCCGGCCAAGCCCAGCCGCAAGCCAAAACGCGCATCGAGCCGCTCGGCACCATGCGCACCAAGATCGCCGAGCACATGCTCATGAGCCAGGCGACCTCTGCCCACGTCACCACCATCCACAAGGTGGACATGACGAAAATCGTCAAAATGCGCGCCAAGCACAAGGGCGATTTCCAGACGCGCTATGGTATCTCGCTCACCTATCTGCCCTTCGTCACCCGCGCTACGGTGGAAGCCCTGAAGGCCTTCCCGCACCTGAACGCGTCCATCGAAGGTTCGAACATCATCTTCCATAACGAGATCAATATCGGCATCGCCGTGGCACTCGAAAACGGCCTGATCGTTCCCGTAATCCGTCAGGCCGATGAAAAGAACGTGCTCGGTCTGCAACGCTCCATAGTGGATCTCGCCGCCCGTGCCCGCGCTCGCCAGTTAAAGCCCGATGAAGTGGCCGGCGGCACTTTTTCCATTTCCAATTTCGGCAGCTTTGGCAGTGTGATGGCCACGCCGGTAATCAATCAGCCTCAGGTCGCCATCCTGGGTGTCGGCACGGTGGAGAAGGTCCCCGTCGTCATCGATGATGCCATCGCGATTCGCTCTGTCATGTATCTCTCGCTCAGCTTCGACCATCGCCTGATCGATGGCGCGCTAGGCGATCAGTTCACGGGCAAGATTAAGCAGATCCTCGAAAACTGGTCCGAAGAGGTTCTCTAAGCAATGGTGGACCGGATCTTCCTGGATTATTCGGTCCAGAAATTAACGCAGGCGGCGGGGCGCGTGGATGAATGCCTCGCCCGCTTGACGCAGGAACAGATTTGGGCCAAAGGCAGCGCCAACGAAAACGCGGTGGGCAACCTGGTGCTGCATCTGTGCGGCAACATTCATCAGTGGCTGTTCAGCGGCGTGGGCGGCGAACCGTTTAGCCGTGATCGCGATGCCGAGTTCACCGCTGGCTCCGGCGGCAATTTGCGCGAACGACTGAGCCAAACTGTCGCGCGCGCCGTTCCCATCATCGAGCGCCAGACCGAAGCCGACCTGCAGCGCCGCATTCTGGTGCAGCAGTATGAGATCGCCGTGCTGGAAGCCATCTATCACGTGGTGGAACACTTCGCGGGCCACGCCGGACAGATCATCTTCGCCACCAAAATGATGACAGGCAGCGACCTGGGCTTTTACAAACACCTGAAGTATTCGGCGCACACGGAAAGAACGCCCTGAACTCTGAACGAATCCGTTCAGCCGTTCGTATCCAAGTGAGTGAAACTTGCGCTTTTTCTACTGGCCTCGCTCCCCGTCTGGGCCGCGGCGGATGCCTCAGAGATCATGGCGCGCGTGGCGGCGAATCAGGATCGCTCCGAACAACTGCGCGGTCGGTACGTCTACCGGCAGAATACCGCCATTCGCGTTCGCGATAACCATAGCGGGCTCACGCGCGAAGAGCTTACCGTTTATGAGATGTTCCCCACTCCCGAAGGCGTGGGCCGCAAAGAAGTCAGCTTCGCGGGCAAATATCGCGAAGGCAAAGCCATGCTGCCTTACGCAAAATCGGGCGAGCCCATGGGCCAGGGCTTCCGCAATGAGGCGGACGCCCACATGTGCAAGAACCTGCGTGACGATTTGACCGCCAACAAAAACGGGAAGGACGGGATCGCGCCCAAGCTGTTCCCACTTACTTCTGCCGAACAGGCTCACTATATCTTCGAACTGAAGGGCGAAGAGGTGGTGAAGGGCATCCCCGTCTACCGCATCGCGTTCCACCCGAAGAAAGACGACACCGATGACGACAGAATGTGGGCCGGCGAAGTGCTGGTCAGCCGCGATGAAGGCGAGCCCGTGGTGGTCTCGACGAAACTGGCGCGAGGCATCCCGCTTGTGGTTCGCACCGCGCTTGGCACCAACCTTCGCGGGCTCGGCTTCACCGTCACTTACAGCAAGTTTGAAGATGGCGTCTGGTTCCCCGTAAGTTACGGAACCGAGTTCGATGTCCGCATCCTGTTTATCTATAGCCGGAAGATTGCGGTCTCCCTGACAAACACGGATTTCAAACGCGCCAGCTCCGAGACCTTGATAACTTTCGATAAATAGTTTCGCGCGCCGCAAACAATCTTGAAACGCAATATCCGCGCCCCGCACTAACTCTCGGAGCTGATACAGCTACCCAGGAGTTACACCGATGACTTACCTCTTCAAAGGAAAGCTCTGCGGACTGATTTGTGCCGATTGTCCGGAAGATCTTTCAAACGTTACCGTCCGCCTCTACCGCAGCCGGGGGGATCAAAATGTTACCAGCCTCGCCGTGGCCTTGCCCAAAGATACTTTCCATGTGCTGACTGACGACGAAGTGAAGGCCAAAGCCTCTTCGCTGATTGCCGAAACCGTCACCCTGGAAGATGGCAGCTTCACCTTCGAACTCGGTGCCAACAGTAAGTACGATGGCAGCGCTTTTGAAATCGATGTCTATTGCGGCAACGTGCCCCATCGCAAACCAAGCCGCAAAGATCCCACGCCTCTGCAGTTCTCCATCACCACGCTGCAGCCCATGTGGCGGCAGACCGAAACAGCGCAGGTAGCCGCTTTCAGCTATTGCATTCCTCACCGCCACTGGTGCTACATCCGCCGCCGCTTTGGCGCCTGGACCATCTGCGGCGAAGTAACGGTTTGCGGCACCAAAGACGCCGTGGCCGGAGTGAAAGTGCGCGCGTTCGATACCGATTGGCTGCAGGACGATGACCTGGGCTCCGGCTTTACCGACAGCCAAGGCAAGTTCCGGATCGATTACCTTCGCGAAGATTTTGAAAAGACACCGTTCTCCGCCGCGTTCAAGATCAA
This sequence comes from Bryobacterales bacterium, assembly GCA_038229155.1. Lineage (GTDB taxonomy): Bacteria > Acidobacteriota > Terriglobia > Bryobacterales > Bryobacteraceae > JALYXI01. Next base: position 5,800 of record JBBROT010000207.1, read on the forward strand.
TGTGGAATGGTTCGGCGGTCCCGATCTTTATTTCCGCGTGGAAACCGGTTCCGGCGCGGTGCTGCTGAACGAACCCAGTTCACGCGGCCGCGCGCACGATCGCGAAAACGCGGGCAACTGTTTCTGCGTGGAACTCTGCCTGGATACGCCGCCGCCTTCGAACCCGGGCGTGCCCATCCCCCTGTTCACCAAAGTGGGCCAATATGATGTGGAACCCTACATGGTGGGCGGCATGACCGTCAATGACTTTACGGTGGATGGCCTGACCACCGCGGGACATCTCGCCTTTACCGACACTATTCCGCTGATCGGCATCCTGCCCAACGGCAACCCCGCGAACCCCATGGAATACCGCTTCCAGGTGGCAGAATACAACGCCGCTGGAACCGTTCTTGGCCCCGTGCAGCCCGTCGACGCCGCCAAAATTACGCCCACCATCATCGGGCAGTTGGAGTATTGGGATTGGGATAGCGTCGCCACCGTATGGCGTCTGCTCACGGCGGATTAC
>JBBROT010000208.1:0-6303 GCA_038229155.1 Bryobacterales bacterium
GGCAGCCCCGAAACGACAACGGGTGGCCGCGCGCTGAAATTTTATGCCTCGGTGCGCCTCGATATTCGCCGCATTGCCGCCATTAAAGACGGTGACGCGGTTGTCGGCAATCGCACCAAGGTAAAAGTGGTCAAGAATAAGCTCGCCGCGCCTTTCCGGGAAGCTGAATTTGACATTGTTTACGGCGAGGGCATCTCGCGCGAAGGAGATATTCTCGACCTGGGCGTCGCTCAGAATCTGGTTGAAAAAAGCGGCTCCTGGTTCAGCTATAAAGGCGATCGAATTGGGCAAGGCCGCGAAAATTCCAAACAATTTCTCAAAGAAAATCCGGATATTCGCGACAATATCGAACTCGAATTGCGCCGCGTTCTCGGGTTGATCCGGATCGATCCCACAAATGGAGCAAATGGCGAACCGCCGGTTAGAACAACCGCGCCTCCGCCTCCAGCCCGTACGCGTACATGAACCGGTTCACCAAAATACGGTAGACTCTTGGTTTGATGCGCGAAACCATTGAAAAGATTGTTCAATCGACCCAAGCGGCTGACCTTCACACGCACCTTTTTTCGCCGGATTTCGGCTCCTCCATTCCGCTCTGGGGGATCGACGATCTGGTCACTTATCACTACCTGGTCGCCGAACAGTTTCGCTACTGTTCCCTGAAACCCGCTGAGTTTTTCTCGCTCACCAAAATTCAGCAGGCCGATCACATCTGGCGATTGCTCTTCGTCGAGCGATCACCCATTTCCGAAGCCTGCCGCGGCGTCATTGGCGTCCTCAATGCCTTCGGACTCGATACGTCGGCCCCGAACCTGAACCAAGCCCGCGAATTTTTCCGTGCTCAAGACGCCCGCCAGCACGTCAAGAACGTCTTCCGGCTCGCCGGAATCAACGAATGCGTCATGACGAACGATCCGTTCGATCCCACCGAGCGGGCCGTATGGGAGCAGGGCATCCCGCGCGACCCCCTATTCCACGCCGCCCTCCGCATCGATCCGCTTCTGAACGACGCTTCCGCCTCCATCAACCTGGGCGGCGTAACCGGCTCCCGCGATTTTCTGGATCGCTGGATCGCGCGCATGAACCCGCTGTACCTCGCCGTCTCGCTGCCGCCCTCCTTCGCCTACCCGGAGGATTCTCTGCGCGGTCAGATGCTGCGCGATGTAATTCTACCCACCTGCCGTGCTCACAAGCTGCCCTTCGCCATGATGATCGGCGTCCGCAAGCGCGTCCATCCCGCTTTGGGAGATGCCGGCGATTCGCTCGGTCTGGCCGATCCCGCGGCCGTCGAACGCATCTGCCTTGAAAACCCGGAGAACCGTTTCCTGGTCAGCATGCTGGCGCGCGAAAATCAGCACGCGCTCTGCGTCGCCGCGCGAAAGTTCAGCAACCTGCTGCCGTTCGGGTGCTGGTGGTTCCTCAACAACCCGTCCATCGTCTCTGAAATCACGCGGGAGCGCATCGAATTGCTTGGCACCAGCTTCATCCCGCAACACTCTGACGCGCGGATACTCGAACAGGTAATTTACAAATGGACGCACACCCGGCGCGTGATGGTTGACGTGCTGGAAGAGGCCTATTCGGCGCTCGCGCTCGATGGCCGCCGCGTCACCGCCGCCGAAATTCAACGCGATGTCGATACACTGTTCCACGGTAACTTCAATCAATGGCTCACATCAAAAACCACACAGACCTCACCGGGCGCATAGCCGTCGTAATGGGCGGTACCTCCGGGCTCGGCCGCGCCATCGCCATCGGCATGGCCGAAGCAGGAGCGGACGTCATCGTCTCCGGCCGAAGGGAAGCTCAAATCGATCAGGTTGCCTCGGAAATCGAAGCGCTGGGGCGCAAGACGATCCGCCACGCGTTCGACGTCGGCAAGCGGGAATCCATCGATCTCTTTCGTGACGCGGTCGTGAAGGAATTCGGTCGCGTGGACGTCCTGGTCAACGCCGCCGGCAAGACCAAACGCACGCCCACCAAGGACGTTTCCGAAGCCGAATGGGCCGACATCATGGACACAAACTTGACCGGCATGTTGCGCTGCTGCCAATCGTTCTATGAGCCACTGGTGGCGAGCGGTCGCGCGCGCATCATCAACATCGCCTCGCTCAGCTCCTTCCTGGCGCTCTTCGAAGTGGCCGCCTACGCCGCCTCCAAAGCCGCCGTGCTTTCCCTGACCAAGAGCCTCGCCATCGAATGGGCGCGGGTCGGTATCAACGTGAATGCCATCGCGCCCGGTGTCTTCCGTACTGACCTGAACGCCGCGCTGCTGGATGGCACGGACCGCGGCCGCGAGTTTCTACTGCGCACTCCCATGAAGCGCTGGGGAAAAGCGGAAGAGCTTGTCGGTGCCGCCGTTCTGCTGGCGTCCGACGCGGCCAGCTTCATCACCGGAAACTGCATCGCCGTCGATGGCGGCTATCTCGCCAGCGGAATGAACTCCTGAGTTCGCCTCTCATCGAATTCGAAAACGTCACGCTCATGCGGGGAGAACGAATCGTCCTGCGCGATTTTTCACTCCGCATTGCGCAAGGCGAACACGTCGCCATTCTTGGCCCCAACGGTTCCGGCAAATCGACGTTCATCAAGGCCATCACGCGCGAATGTTATCCACTGCAGGGTTCGCGCCTGCAAATCCTGGGGCGCGAGCGCTGGAACATTTTCGAGTTGCGCAATCATCTCGGCATCGTCACGAATGACTGGATGCTCGCCTGCTCGCGCGATTACACAGGGCGCGAAACCGTGCTCTCCGGCTTCTTCTCGAGCGTGGGCCTCTGGCCTTACCATCTGGTCACGCGGGAGATGGACGCTGAAGCGGACAAGATTATCCGATTTCTCGAAGTGGACCACTTAGCCGCACGCAATGTCTCGGAAATGTCGTCCGGCGAGGCGCGCCGCTTCCTTATCGGCCGCGCACTGGTGCACAATCCGCATACGCTCATCTTCGATGAACCCACCAACAGCCTTGATCTTCACGCCATGCGGATGCTGCACGCCGCCATGCGCCAGATCGCTCAGGGCGGCAAGAGCATCGTGCTCGTCACCCACACTTTGCAGGACATCATTCCCGAAATTGAGCGCGTCGTAATGGTTCAGGACGGCCAGGTATTTTTCGATGGCCCCAAGGCCGAAGCGCTCACCTCCGGGAAGTTGACCGCTCTGTTCGGCTCCCCAGTCGAGGTCCAGGCCCGAAACGGCGTTTTCCACGCGTTATACTAATCCGGTGACTAAGACACAACTCATTGAAGCCGTTGCGAACACTTCCGGACACACCAAAAAGGATCTGGAAGTGGTGATCGATGCCGTTCTGGAACACATGGGCGAAGCCCTTTCAAAGGGCGAGAAAGTGGACCTCCGCGGCTTCGGCAGCTTCTCCTCCAAGGATAAGAAGGCCCGCACCGGCCGCAATCCCAAGACCGGAGAGGCCATTGAGATTGCCGCGCGTAAGGCTGTCGGCTTCAAGCCCAGCAAAGAACTCGCGGCAAAAGTGAACGCCTAAAATCCCGGCGTTAAAGGCATGCCTTCGGGCGGTGCCGCAAGCCCACTTGAACCCGGTAAGTTTTTTCTTTGCCCATCAAAGTCAACGGACTCGCCGGGGCTGGCGCACCGCAACCGTCGGCAACGGACCACTGGTAATAGACATCGCCCAGCGTCCGGTCCACTGACAGGTTGCAGCCGTTGGTACATTCCACTGGTTCGCCGAAGGCTTCCACGTTGCCCTTCTCGACGTACCCGTATCGCAAGGCCACGCGAACGCCCTCGGCATCCGGGAATGAAAACGAAGCCGTGTCCACCGTGGGCGCGGCACTGTTCGGGAACACGTAAGCCACTGTCTCGCCGGCGTCCAGCAGCAGCGTTTCCATGTTCGTGTCTGGCATCGACGTAGTCCGGATGCCGGTGTCGTTCACGCGGTAGCGCACCGCTCCGAACCCATATTTGTAGGCCGTCAAATCCACTGTCACTTGGCGCGCCCCGTCCCAGGTGTTTACCACCATTAGCAGGCGGCCTTGACCGCCCTCGCGCGCGGCGGTGATCAAGTTGCGTCCGTAGGCCGGACTGTTCAGAGCGGTACCCAGCAGGTACCGTTGCAGCACCTTGGTCAGCACATTCGCGCCATAAGCCATGGCCTGCCAGCTCTTCACCTCACCGGTGAACGGAGCGGCCCCGGTTTGAATTCCGCCGCCGCCCGGCCCCTGCTTCGTATTCGCCGCGTGATCGTAAGCCGTCTCGAACTGGTACAGGCGCACTCCGGCATTGCCCGCCGCCGCGGCGGACATCATGCCGCTCACCACCGCCTTCGGCACAATCCCGGTGTGCTGCAATTCGTCCAGCGGCGGATTGTAGCCCTCCGTGCCCGAAGGCGAATTCTTCGTGTAATTCGTTCCGGACATGCTTTGCAGCATCAACTGCGGCCGGTTCAACTGCATGCCGGGTTGCCGGTCATAGAACGCGGTCAGCATGGAATTCGACGTCTCGCGCACGCCCTTGCCAAAAATGTACGTGTTCCGTTGCTGGTTGGAATCCCAATAGTGGGAAGCGTAATCGCTCACGCTGTTTTTGCCCATCCAGTTCGCCTGAGCCGAAGGGAGCGCAACGCCCGCTGGGGGCCAACTCATGGGCAAAGTGAAATTCCCAAAACGAACCCAATTTGCAATCGTGGCCAGCGCGTCATTCAACACAGGCGGCGTGCAGGGAGCGCCGGAGCAGGTGTTCTGCCGCGCGAACCACTGAAACTCCAGGTTCGAATTGAAGTTGCCGGTCACCGGCGTGGCACTTGTAAAATCGAACCCAATTCCCGTGACATTGCTCACCGTGTATACCCGGCCGGGCGGCGTCGCAAGCTGGGGGTCGCCGGTCAGAATGAACGTGAGCCCGTTGTTCACTGAATCGTGAAACTGGTTCGACCCAATTTCCGGCCAGCTCACACGGCACTTACCGCTCTCGCAATTGATGAACTGCAGCGCGTGCGCCGCCCCAATCTTGCCGGGCGGCAGCGGATTGGCTCCCCAAAAGCCGCTGCTCTCATCCAGCATGTCCACGGAAATCGCAACGCCGCTCTCGCTGAGTTTTTGGATCGCGTATTGCACCGCCTGCTTTCCGAAAGGCCAGTTCAGCGTCCGCCAACCTTCCGTGCCGATATTGCGCGCTACGTCGTCGCCCGCCGGCAGCACATGGAAACCATTGGCCCGGGCGAATTCCCAATCGGGCACCACGTTCGCGTCGTAGCCTTGCTTCCAATCCGCGTAAGACGTTTTCACATCCTGCACGTTCTGATAGAACCCGCGGCTCAACGTGTTCACGCCCGCGCGGTGTGCTTCGGCCAGCAGCGTCGGATCCTGGCGCAGCAGTTGCGGCTCCAGCAGAAACGGCGCGATCACGAAGAGCGATTGCCCCTCCACATACCTGGTCGACATCTGGCCGCCACCGGTGAAGTGCGGCACGCCGGCATCGCTCTTCACCCAGACGCGGACTTTGGTGGTCCGGTCGTCTTCGGTCAGAGTTACGGTGGTGAAGCCTTCCGTCAGGGCCGCGAAGTTGCCGGCGGCATCCACCGTTCCCACGGCGGAATCGGCGGAAGCATATTGCGGCGAATGGCACGCGTCTGTTTCAAGGTTCGTATAGAGCCGCTTGCAACCGAGCGGCACCGTTTGTCCCGGCGTAGCGTAGAGGTGCAGGGCATTCGCCAGCGGCTCCATATAAGCGCGGCCATTATCGAACTGCGCCATCTGCGCCACGCCGCCACGGAAATCCAAATTTCCCCCCGCCGGGTTAGCCACGCCGTAATCATTGCTGTGGAAGGCGAAGTGAAATTCGTGCGGCCCGTTCGCATACTTCGTCGTGTCCAGCGTTTGCGAGATGGTGGCTTCGTTTCGCGCGTTCTGATCGGTGAAGCGGAGCGAGGCCAAATCGCCGTCGATGAAAACTTGCCAGTAAGCGGGAAAATGTTTCGTATCGATGGCGTGAAGATTTAGCGGTACGCCGCCGCTCACGGGACGGCCGAACGGATTGTTGACCAGTTCCGCCGTATTCCCATAGTTCTGGATCTTTACGGGTTGGCTCGCTTCATAGACCACGTTATCCAGCAGATCGCGCGCAACAGTGGTGATCTGGCTCGCGCCATCGGAGGCAAGCGCGGAGTTCCAATCGAACGCAAACGGCGCGCGGGTCTGTTTCGAGAGGCGGTAATTCCCCAGGCGATATTCAACGGCCGCCACGCTAGAAAAATCCCCGGTCAGCGCCAAGTGTACGGTCCCGTTGACGGTCTGGTTCGCAGCGGGCGAATCGAAACTGAGCGCCGCC
>JBBROT010000209.1:0-6298 GCA_038229155.1 Bryobacterales bacterium
CCCGGCCAACTGCAGGACGACGCGCACCAGTTTGCGCTCATCGATATCGAGCAGCAAATCGGTGACGCGGGTTTGCTGGAAGCCGGGCTTCGCGATCTGGGCTGTATAGGCACCGCGCACGATGGGAGAGAAGATGGCATAGCCTTCATCGCCTGTATCGCGGATGGTGATGACGCCGGTGGCGACGTTGGTGAGTGTGACCTTGGCTTCGGGGACGGGCGCGGCGCTCGAATCGGCGACGAGTATACGGATGGTGCCGGAATCGGTTTGGGCGAGCGCCAGGGCGGGTAGCAGGCAGAGGAATAGCAGGGCTTTTTTCATTAAGTTTGCTCGGTTCGGAATCGTGCGGAACGGTGGGCCGCAATCAGGCGCGGTTCGCACGGAAACGACTAGCATAGCGGGGCAATGTTAAAGCTCGATGAGGATTGCGCTACAAAACGCGCTGGAAGGTGCCGGGTTCAGGCGCGTCGCCAAAAAGTTGGGAGGGCACCTGGATGCGAGCGGCCACGATGAGTAGAAACACCTCTACCAGGGCCTTGAATTGGCCTCCATAGGAGATATAGCCAACCCGAAGATAGGATTGCGGCGTCATGAGGATGGCGAGTGGAATGAGGAACAGCGCCGCGTGGCGGACCTCTCCGCGCGACATGCAGATGAGCAAAGGACCCAAGAGCAGGAAGAGCGCGATGAGCGTGTAATCGAACGACACCGGAGGCGTGATGACCATGATGAGAACGATTGCGAATAATTGATTGAAGGCCGGTTTGTGCCAGAAATGCCATCCGCAGAAGAGGATGAGAAGCACCATGACCGCGAAATAATTATGTACGCGACGTTGATTGCGGAGACCAAAGCGGGAGACTCCGAACCGACGGGGAGCTGGAGGATATTCGTGCCGAGGGCCAGCAGAATCGCCTGTTTGACGCATGAGAAAAGAGAGTGGTCGAAGGCGATCTCCTCAATGCGGTAGTCGAGCACATGAAGCTGGAAGAACGGGACGGCGCTCTTTTTCAGATCGATGTAAGCGGCCAGAGGTGGACCGAGCCATCGCAGCGCGAGCAAGTTCAATCCCGCGGAAACCAGTCCGCCCATAACGATGTCTTTGTAGCGCCGCCTGGTGAGGAAGAGATAGAAACATATAAGTGGAAACGGTTTGAAAGAACCGGCCGGCGCAAAAAGCACGGAGGAAGCGCGGAACGACTTTCTGGTGAAACAGATGAGCCCGCCCAGAGTGAAGGCGAAGATGATGATTTCTATGTTGCCGCGGTCGAGTGCGAATAAGAGGGGATAGGAACAGATCACGGTCAAAGGCGAGCGACGCGTTGACCAAGGCCGACGCGTTCCCGGCAGGCCCGATCGCTTTTCGCAGAGCGAAGAGCGCGAATAAGCAGATTGCGGCACAAACGGAAAAGTAAGCGGCGAGTGGATTCGAAAAAGGCCGAATCAGGAGCGCGTAGATGGCGAGGGCAGGGGTGGGGTAAATGAAAGCGGGTCCGCCGAAAGCCAGTACTTTGAAGCTGCCTTGCTTCAGATCTCTGATGGCGACGTAGAAGTCGGTCAGGTCTGAGAAGCGGGCGCGTGGATTGAGAAGAGGCCAGTTAAACGGGAATGGCAGGTGCAGAATAAGGCTATTGAATGCCACCACGGCCCACGCGATGGCGGTGAGGATTACCAGAGCGATGCAGTAGTGCCGCAGGTTTTGCTGGAATGATCTACCGGACGGTTCACTCATTCGGCAGGCGGCGGGCGAGGACTAGCGTGATGTCGTCGGCGGGAGGCGCGCCTTCGGTCCACTTGGTGATGGCGGACATGACGCCTTCAATCATCTGGCGCGCTGGCTGGTTTTGGTGAGCTTGCAAGGTGGCGATCAGGTTTTCAGTTTCGAACTCTTCGTCGGCGGGTGTGGCGGCTTCGGTGATGCCGTCGCTATATATGGCGAGCAGGTCGCCTGGATTGAGCTGTGTTTCGAAATGATCGTAAGAGATGTTGGGCAGGATGCCGAGCACCGGGCCGCCATCGGTGAGCTTTTCGGCGGAGCCATCGGCGCGCAGGATCACGGGCGGGTTATGGCCGGCGTTGGCGTAAGTAAGTTTGCCTGTCTTGGTATCGAGACAGCAGAGGAAGAGCGTGATGAAACGGCCGACGGGGCAGTGCTGCGTGGTTAGGTGATTCAGGCGCGTGAGTGTTTCGGAAAGCGTACCCGGTTCGCGCAGCAGAACTTCCGCGCGGGCTTGCAGGCCCATCATCATGAGCGAAGCCGGCATGCCTTTTCCGGAGACATCGCCGAGGATGAGAGCGATGCTGCCATCGGGATAAGGGAAGAAGCCGAAGTAATCTCCGCCGACGGTGCGGCAGGGGGCGTTGAAGCCGGCGAGGTCGAGCCCTGGGATTTGGGGGGCGGCGGTGGGGAGGTATTGGCACTGGATTGCCGCGGCCTGATCGAGTTCCCGCTGCATCAGTTCGCGCGACTTTTCCATTTCGGCAAAGCGCGATTGTTCGATGCGGATGGCGGCGACGTTGGCCATGACGGTGAGCAGGTTGAGATCGTCTTTTGAAAATTCGCGGAGGCGGCCGGGCGAATCGACGTAGAGGAGACCAACCATGGTGTCACGGGTTTGCAGCGGGACGGCCATGAGGGTGCGCGTGTTGGAATCGATGAGGGAGCGGCTTTCGCGGAGCGCGTCATCGGCGGAAGTGTCGCGAACCAGGAGCGATTCTTTGTGGTGGAGCACGCGGTCGCGAACGGAGGTGCTGATGCGGAAGCCTTCGCCGCGCGTGGCTTTGAGCAGCAGCGTATCGCCTTCGAGCGTGAAGAGCACGCCGCGCTCCGCGCCCACGGTTTCCATGGCGAGCTGCAGGATGAAGGGGAACAGTTCTTCGAGTGGGCGCTGACCGGAGAGCTCATTACCGGCGCGGATGAGGGCACCGACGGCGTCGAAGGAGGTGGTTTTGTTGGCTGGTTCCTTGCCTTGGATGAGGCGCGAAAAATCGGCGGTGACGGTGGAACTGGGAGGCGTCTCTTCGGTCTCGGTAAAGATGACGGTGGCGGAGGAGAGGCCCCCGGTTGGGGCAGGCGGCAAAGAGTGCGAGCCCGAGCGCGGAGTGTTGCCGAGCAGGGAGAGGATGAGGTGACCGGCCATCATGCGGTCGCCGGGTGAGAGAGTGGTGGGGCTGGAGATGCGCTTGCCGTTGTGGACGGTGCCGTTCTTGCTGCCCAGATCGGTCAGTAGGAAGCCGCCATCTTTGTTTTCGATGGTGAGGTGGCGGCGTGAGAGGCCGGCGTCATCGGGGTAGCTGAGCTCGCAGTTGGGCGCGCGGCCCAGGCTCAAGGGAGCGTCGGCAGGCGAGGCGGGGAGCGGTACGGTGCGGCGTTTGCCGTCTGGGGTAAGGATCTGAAGTTCAGCCACTTTTAAGCAGGATACAATCCGAACACACTATGAACGAAAAAGAACTGGATGGCAAGCTGGCGCTGATTACGGGCGCGAGTAAGGGACTGGGCCGGTCGATGGCGATTGCGCTTGCGCGGGTGGGTGCGAAGGTGGCGGTTGTTTCGCGGGACAGAGAGAAGCTGGAGAGCGTGGCGGCGGAGGTGCGGGCCGCGGGGAGCGAGGGGTTCGTCTTCGTGGGCGATGTGGGCAGTGAGGCGGACGTGGCGCGCGTGGAGAAGGAAGTTTCGGCGCAGGCCGGGCGCATCGACATTCTGATCAACAATGCCGGAATCAACATCCGGAAGAACATTACCGAGTTTACGTTGGACGAGTGGGAGAGCGTGCAGCGCACGAACCTGACGAGCGTGTTCCTGATGTGCCGGTCCTTCGTGCCGCATATGGTGGGAAAGGGCTATGGACGCATTTTGAATATGACCTCGATCATGAGCCACGTATCGCTGGGCGGGCGCACCGCTTATTCGTCGAGTAAGACGGCGCTGCTGGGGTTGACGCGTTCGCTGGCGCTGGAGCTGGCGACGGAGGCGATCACGGTGAACGGGATTAGCCCGGGGCCGTTTGGGACGGAGATGAACACGCCGATTATGAACGATGCGGCGGCTAACCAGATGTTCCTTTCGAAGATTCCGCTGGGGCGATGGGGGAAGGTGGAAGAGATCGGATCGCTGGCGGTATTTCTGTGTTCGGAAGGCGCGGGATTTATTACGGGGACCGATGTGTTGATCGATGGCGGGTGGTGTGCGCAGTAGTGGATGGATCGCGCTGGCGGCGCTGTTACTGGCAGGATGCGGGCGCGGGAAAGAGCGTACGATTGCGGTGGTGCCGAAGGGGACTTCGCATGTGTTCTGGCTGCAGGTGGAGGCGGGCGCGCGAGCGGCGGGGAAGGAATTTCATGCGACCGTGCTGTGGAGCGGGCCGCAGCAGGAGACCGAGTACACGCGCCAGATTGAGATTGTGGATTCCATGATTGCCCGGCATGTGGATGGCTTGGCGGTGGCGGCGGCGGACAGGCAGATTCTGACCGCGTCGCTGGAGCGCGCGGCGCGGGAGAACATTCCGGTGACGGTGTTCGATTCGGGCGTGGATTCGGACAAGTATATGACCTTTGTGGCTACCGATAACTATGCGGCGGGCGCGATGGCCGCGCGCAAGCTGGCGGAACTGGTGGGCGCATCGGGACAGGTGGCGGTGATGGGCAATGCTCCAGGAAGTTTTTCCACGATGGACCGTGAACGCGGGTTTACGGAGACGTTGGCGAAAGAGTTTCCGGGGTTGAAGATTGTCGCGACGCAGTTCAGCATGGCCGACCCGGCGAAGGGGATGGCGGGCGCGGAAAATATTCTGACCGCGCATCCGGAGTTGAGCGGCATGTTCGCTTCCAGTGAGCCGAGTTCGGTGGGCGTGGCGCGGGCCATTCGCGCGCGCGGTCTGGCGGGCAAAGTGAAGTTCGTGGCTTTCGATTCCACGGAAGGGCTGAAGGCCGATGAGAAGGCCGGCGTGATTCAGGCGCTGGTTGTGCAGGACCCTTTCAAGATTGGCTATGAAGCGGTGCGGACGCTGTGCGTCAAGCTGGATGGCGGCACTCCGCCGAAGCGATTAGACCTGGCCGCGCGCGTGGAGTAAATAATCCTGCAGTAGCTGGCAGAGCTGATAGGTGGCTGTTTCGCAATCGCCGTGGCTGACGTCGTAATGCGTGACGGCGCGCATGTGCGTGGGGCTGATGCCGTTCATGAGCACGCCGCGATTTTTCATGTCGGCGCTGATCTGCTGGGCGGTGTGGCCGGTGCCGGAGATGTCGAAGATCACGATGTTGCTTTGAACATGGGAGGGGTCGAGCGCGACGCCGGGCATCTTCGCGATTTGGTGGGCCAGGTATTGGGCATTGCGATGATCGTCGCCCAAGCGATGCGGCGTATCGTTCATGGCGATGAGGCCGGCAGCCGCCAGCACGCCTGCCTGCCGCATGCCGCCGCCCAGACGCTTGCGCAGAAGTCGCGCTTCTTCCATGGCCGCGTGGGTGCCGCAAAGCATGGAACCCACGGGCGCGCCGAGAGCTTTCGAGAGGCAGAACGTGACGGTATCCACGTGGCGGACAACATCGCGAACCATCACGCCTGACGCTTGAGCGGCATTGAAGACGCGCGCGCCATCAAGGTGGACTTTGATGCCCATGGAGTGCGCTTCGTGGCAGATCTCTTCAATGGTGTGGAGCGGGTAAACGCGCCCGCCCGCCATGTTGTGCGTGTTTTCAATTTCGATGCAGCCCGTGGGTGCCCAGTGCGGCCCGATGGGCCTTGCGACCTTCTTAATTTCCTGCCAGTTCAGGATGCCGTGTTCGGTGGGAATGGCGCGGATAAGGCAGCCTGAAAACCAGGCGAGCATGGAGAGTTCCCAATCGAGTAGGTGCGCGCGCGAATCGCAGATCACTTCCTGGCCATGGCTGGTGTGAAGCTTGATGGCAATGGTGTTGCCCATGGTGCCGGTGGGGAGGAAGAGCGCGGCTTCTTTGCCAGTAATTTCGGCGGCGCGCTGTTCGAGAGCGTTGACGGTGGGGTCTTCGCGATAGACATCGTCACCCACTTCGGCGGTGGCCATGGCGTGGCGCATGGCGGCTGTGGGCTTGGTAACGGTATCGCTGCGTAGATCGATCATGCGGGGAGAAACTCCTCAAAGACTTCGTTCGATAGCATCACGCCGCGTGGGGTGAGCTTGAGCGTGGAGGCGGTGCGTTCGAGCAGGCCTTGCTCTACCAGACGACCGATGGGCTGACTGTGAGTACACCATTCTTCGGCGGAAGGTTCGATTCCTCGCATGAGACGGAGGCCGACCCAGAAGTGTTCGGTGGGGTCGGC
>JBBROT010000210.1:0-6286 GCA_038229155.1 Bryobacterales bacterium
GGATGCCGGTGCGTTGGTGTTGTGGACCGGAGGACGATTTACCGGGAGCCGTTGTGATTCCGGATCTGGCGGAGTTGGCGCAATGGCTCGGGAGCGCGGCGGTGTTCATCGGGAACGATTCCGGCATCACGCACCTGGCGGCGGCAACGGGGACGGCGACGGTTGCGCTGTTCGGGCCGACGAACGCGGCGGTATGGGCTCCGCGGGGAGACCGCGTGACGGTGATTTGCAATCCACGCATGGAAGACATATCAGCGGAGAGCGTGGCTGAAGCGGTAATATGACCGTCAACGATGGCCGCGCTTGCCGAGTCGTTTAGCCAGATACCAGTCCCGAGGGTCATGGACCTGCGCGACTTCCGCGCGCGCAGCCTGGAACGCGTGCTGGCGGCCGAGGAACGGGAGTGGAGCGAGACGCTGGACTGGGACTTCGCGAAATCGGCTGAACTGGTGAGCAAGTTTGTGGACCAGGGCAGTTTGCATGGCGCGGTGCTGGTGACGGGCGGCGGCGTGCAGGGCTATGCCTACTACGTCTTCGAAGACGGCAAGGGGCTGATTGGCGACCTGTATGTTCATCCGGAGTACAGGACGGGCGCGCATGAGGCGCTGCTGATGCAGGCGGTGTTGGACCGGATGGCGGCGATGGGCGATGTGCCGCGGGTGGAAGCGCAGATCATCATGCTGAGCGCGGACCTGGAGCGGCCGGCGCGGCACTGGAGCGGCTACCAGGTGTTCCGGCGCGCGTTTCTGGGGCTGAGGCTGCCGACGGCGAGGCCCATGGAGCAGCGCGGACTGCCGCCCGATATGGTGCTGCGGATCTGGACCGGGCAGGACCAGGAGCAGGCGGCTCATCTGATACCGGTGACGTATGCGGGCCACACCGATAGTTCGATCAACGACCAGTACCGGGATGTGGCCGGTGCGCGCAAGTTTCTGCACAACATTGTGCAGTTTCCGGGGTGCGGCGTGTTTGAGGCGGCGGCGTCCGTTGCGGCTTATGACCGGCGCACCGGACTGATGTGCGGCATGGCGCTTTCGAGCATTGTGGGCGAGGGTTCGGGACATATCACGCAACTGTGCGTGCATCCGGATTATCAACGCTTAGGGCTGGGGCATGAATTGCTGCGGCATGCCCTGCTGCTGCTGGAGGCTGGTGGGTGCCACACGGTGAGCCTGACGGTGACGACTGAGAACCGTACGGCGCGGATGCTGTATGAGCGGCTGGGCTTCCGGGTGCTGCGGAAGTTTGCGGCTTACGTTTGGGAGCCATAAGTCAGAAGCCGAGAAGGAAGGCGTAGATGAGGGCGGTCTCGCGGTACTTGTCATAGCGGCCGCTGGGGCCTCCGTGGCCTGCACCAAGTTCGGTTTTGAGAAGCAGCGTGTTGTTATCCGTTTTTGTGACGCGGAGTTTGGCGGCCCATTTTGCGGGCTCCCAATAAGCTACGCGCGGATCGTTCAGGCCGGTGGTGATGAGCAGGTGGGGGTAGGGCTGGGGCTTGACGTTGTCGTAAGGGGAATAGCTCAGCATGTAGCGGTAGGCGGCTTCGTCTTCGGGATTGCCCCACTGATCGTATTCGCCGGTGGTGAGAGGGATGGTGGGGTCGCTCATGGTGGTGACGACATCGACGAAGGGGACGAGGGCGACGGCGGAGTGGAAGAGCTCGGGACGCTGATTGATGACGGCACCGATGAGCAGGCCGCCGGCGCTGCCGCCCATGGCGCTGAGCTGTTCGGGCGTGGTGTACCCGTGCGCGATGAGGTGTTCGGCGCAGGCAATGAAATCGCTGAAGGTATTTTGCTTGGTGAGCATGCGGCCGGCTTCGAACCATTCTCGGCCGCGTTCGGCACCGCCGCGAATATGGGCGAGGGCGACGGTGAAGCCGCGATCGACCAGGCTGAAGTAAGAGGGCTTGAAGGTGGCCTCGGTGTTGAGGCCGTAGGAGCCATAGCCATAGAGGAGGAGCTTGCCGGGGGGCTTACCGGGGAGTGCGGCGGGACCGGAGAGAACGGAGATGGGAATGTTGCCGGCGTAGAGCCGCTTGGTGGTGTAGCGCGCGGGATGGAAATTGGGGACCGCGGTTTGTTTGAGAAGCGTGCTGATTTGGGTGGCGACGTCGTAATCGTAAGTGGAGAGCGGGGTGACTAGCGAGGTATAGGCGTAGCGGAGTTTCGTGGTGCGGTATTCGTGATTATCGGCGACGGCGACGGTGTAGGCCTCTTCGGGGAAGGTGAGGGGGCGCTCGGTATCGCTCTCGGCATCGGTCACGACGCGGATGGCGGGGAGGCCTTGTTCGCGGGTTTCGAGGACCAGGAAATTTTGGAAGGCGTGGATCTCGTCGAGGGTGGAATCAGGGGCTTCGGGACGGAGCGTGCGCCAGTGTTCGCTGGCGGTGAGTGAGACGGGCGTTTCCATGAGCTGGAAGCGCGTCGCGCCGCCGGAATTGGTGCGGATGAGGAAGCGCTGGTTCTGATGATCGACGTAATATTCGTGACCGGTTTCGCGGGGGCTGAAGGAGACGAAGGCGGTGCCGGGAAGGTCGGCGTCGAGGAGGAAGACTTCGGAGGTGAGGCTGGCGTTGATGGAGGTGACGGCGAGGTATTTGCCGCTGCGCGTTTTACCGAGTTCGAAGGTGAAGCGCTCATCGGGTTCGGTGAAGACGACTTGGTCATCTGAGGAGCCGAGGGTGTGGCGGAAGACGCGGTCGGGGCGCTTGGTGGCGTCGAAGCGGGTATAGAAGAGAGTGCGGTTGTCGTTGGCCCAGGCGATGCCGTGACTCACGTCTTCGAGGCGATCGGGAAGCAGATGGCCGGTGCGGAGATCTTTGATGGAGAGGGTGTACTCTTCGCTGCCGTTCTCATCGGTGAGGTAGGCGAGCAGGTGGCCATCTTCACTGACGGCGAGACCGCCTAGCGCGAAGTATTCCTTACCTTCGGCGAGGTGGTTGAGATCGAGCAGGATCTGTTCGGGACCGGCGGCTTGGAAATGGCGGCAATAGATGGTGTACTGCTTGCCTTCTTCGGTGCGGGAATAGTAGAACCAATCGCCGCGTGGGGCGGGGACGGTCTGGTCTGTTTGCTGGATGCGGCTGAGGATTTCTGTGTTGATCTTTTCGATGAGGGCCGCGTGCGGGGCTATGGCTTCCGCGGTATAGGCGTTTTCGGCTTCGAGATATTGGAGGACTTCGGGGTCGCGGCGATTGCGGAGCCAGTAGTAATTGTCAGTGCGGGTATCGCCGTGGGCGCGGAGTTCGAAGGGGACGCGGCGGGCGAGTGGGGGAACCATATTAGCGTTGGACGCGGCCACTGCCATCGCCCTTGAGGAGTGTTTTGACTTCATCGACAGAGAAGCGATTGAAGTCTCCGGGGATGGAGTGTTTGAGGCAGGAGGCGGCGACGGCGAATTCGAGAGCTTCCTTGTGGGAGGGGAGCGAGAGAAGGCCGTAGATGAGGCCTCCGGCGAAGGAATCGCCCCCGCCGACGCGATCGACAATGTGGGTGATTTCGTAGTGGCGGCTGACGAAGAACTCTTCGCGATTGTTCATGCAGGCGGACCAGCCGTTGTGGCTGGCGCTCTTCGATTCGCGCAGGGTGATGGCGATGGATTTGAGCGAGGGATATTCGCGAAGGACCTTTTCGGTGAGGGACTGGTAGACGGCGTGATCGAGCTTGCCGGAGTGGACATCGACATCGGCGGCGATGCCGAGAGCCATCTGGCAATCTTCTTCATTGGCGATGACGACATCGACATAAGGCATGAGCAGGCGCATGACTTCGGCGGGCTGCTTGCCGTACTTCCAGAGATTTTTGCGGTAGTTGAGATCGCAGGAGACGGTGAGGCCGAGGCGCTTGGCTTCGCGGACGCTCTCGATGGCGAGTTCGGCGCAAGTGGCGCTGAGGGCGGGCGTGATGCCGGTGATGTGGAACCAGGTGGCATTTGCGAGAGCGGCGGACCAATTGAGGTCGCCGGGCTTCGAGAGCGCGATGGAGGAGAAGTCGCGATCGTAAACCACTTTGGAGGCGCGCTGATTGGCTCCGGCTTCGACGTAATAGACACCGACACGGCCTTTGGCGCGCTTGATGTGGGACGTCGAGACATTGAAGCGGCGGAGTTCGGCGACGATGGCGTCGGCTATTGGGTTTTCGGGGAGAACGGTGACGTAGGACGCATCGAGACCGAAGCCGGCGACGGTGACGGCCACGTTGGCTTCGCCTCCGCCGAAGGTTGCGACGAACTGCGGGCTTTGGAGGAAGCGCTCGAAGCCGGGGGGCGCGAGGCGCAACATGATTTCACCGAACGTGACTACTTTGCTGGGCATAATTTTTTACCTGTTGACCGCCGCGGCGACATCGACCGCGAAGCTGGCCTCGATGGAGGGCAGGCCTTCGAAGGGGAGATTGGTGGAGGGCGGAAGTTGTTGGGGATTGAAGAATTCGAGGCGAATTTTGTCTACCTGCCGGGCGATGGAACTGGAGAGCGGGTAGAAGTTGGCGATGGCGACGGTGCGGGTGGAAGCGCCGAGAGGCTCGAGGGCTTTTTCGAGACGCTGGAAGGCGAGGCGCGCGTCGTTGTCTTCGAAACCGAAGGCGACCTGGGTGCCGGTGAGGGCGACTTTGGGGGTCTGGACGGCGGCGGCTTCGTGGCCGTTCAGGTTGAAATCGCGCTCAGGGAGGCGAGCGGTGGCTTCGCAGGAAACGGTGGTGCGGGAGGCGGAGCGCTGGAGGACGACGACGTCGGTGGCGGCTTGGGGGTAATGGGCGGTGACGATGGTCTGGAGCTTGGGCGCATCGTCAAGGGAGCTGGTGTAGCAGGTGACGCGCAGGGCTTGGGCACCGGAGAGGATGCGGTCGAGTTTGGCGAGGGCGGTTTCGGCGAGGGGGAGGGTGGGTTCGAGCGGCTTGGGGACGGAGGCTTCCTGACCGCCGATAAAGAGGATGCCGCCGGGGTTGGTTTCCTTGCGACTGACGGAGATGGATTCGAGGACGACCTGCGCGCCTTCGAGGGGCAGGCCGCCGACCTGGACGACGCTGACGGCGGGGAGCGGGAGGTGCCTTTCGGTGAGCACTTCACTGACCAGGGCGGGGACGCGGCGCATGTCTCCGGTGCCGGCGACGAAGGCGCGAATTTTGACGATGGTGGCGCCGGAATTGGCTTTGAGGAGCGCTTTGAGGCCGTCGCGGATTTGCTGGGAGAGGAGGCCTTTTGCGGTGAGAGGGGCGACGTGGAAGATGAGATTGCGGGTTTCGGCGGAGACGGCTTGGGGACAGTCTTTGGGGAGATCGAGAACCTGGGTGATGTCCTTCTTTTTGGCAGCGGTGATTTCGAGCAAGGCTATGCCGAGCAGGATGGTGAAGAGCCGCGCCGTACGCATCGTTTCATGGTAAATGATTCGTCAAACGGCGATGGGACGGGGTGGGAGACGGCCGTCCAGGGCTTCTTTGCGGAGGATGGCGATTTCGATTTGGGAATTTGCGGAAACGAAGCCAAATTCGGCGGGATGGAACTGGCGGCCCTTTTGTTTGTGCAGGTTGCGGATGCGGGTGGCTTGGGCTAATTCTTCCTGAAGCTGGCGGCGGCGGAGGGCCTGGGCGTCGCGAAGCTGGTTGAGGGTGGTGTGGAACTGGCGGTTGATGCGCTGCTCATGGAGGCTGATGGTCTTGAGGGCTTCGATGTTGTCGCGCAGGGACTGGGCGGCGGCTAGGGCGGTCTGCATTTCATCGGCATGGGGGCCATCGCCGACATCGAGCTTGGGCGCGTTTTCTTCGTGACCGAGCGCGAAGAGGCTGGCTTCGAGAGCGCGGAAGCGGTTCAAGCGCCATTGGCAATCGGCCAGAGTTTGGGCGAGCTGAGTTTCGAGGATGCCCTCGGGCTGGAGGTCCTGGACGAAGGCATGCGCGAAGGCGAGATATTGCTGGAGGTCTTCACCGGGGAGGACGACGACTTGGGCGGTGAGGCCGTGGCGGAGCGCGTTGAGAGAGGCCCGTTTCTTACCGGCTTCCGTTTTGGGACCGGTGGAGAGTTGTGCGTTGCGGCGGTTGGAATCGATCTGGATTGGAGAAGTAGACATTTCGGCCCTAGTTTGGCACGGGGGAAGGCAGGCTATTTTTGGTGATGCTTTGTTTTGTTTGGGTTAGGGGTGGAAAGGGGGTGTGATGGAAAATGCCAGCGCTACGCTTTTGGCACAGAAGGGGATGAAAACGGGCGAGAGGTAAGGAGTATAGTGCGAAGTGCCGCTGGTCGATGTAGGCCGATCGTCGTCTGGGATCGAAGCCCGTCTGTGAAGGTGGCC
>JBBROT010000211.1:0-6252 GCA_038229155.1 Bryobacterales bacterium
AACACTTCGATGTGGGTCCGCAGGTTGTGCTTGCTGGGGTCCCACGTCGGGTAGTGCCAACTCCACCGCTGCCACCGTCGTCCCGCGTACTCCTCGAACTGATCAGCACCCTGCGGGACACCGCCGGCGGCCAACTGAAGCTCCCGGAAAACTACCGCGAATGGGTGTTTCTCAGCTCCGGCCTGGGCATGACGTATGGGCCCGCCGCGCAAGGCGCGGAGACGCACCTGATGTTCGATAACGTCTTCGTCAATCCGGACGGGTACCGCGGCTTTCTACAGACTGGAAAATGGCCGGATAAAACCATGTTCGTACTCGAAATCCGCGGCGCGGAAACCAACGCATCCATTAACAAAGGCGGGCACACCCAGGGCGACGTCCACGCGATTGAAGTGGAGGTGAAGGACGCATCCGCCAAAACCGGCATATGGACTTTCTATGAGTTCCCCGGCGGCAAAGCTTTTCCCGCCAGCGCAAGCTGCTATCAATGCCACGGCAAGAACACGGCGGTAGAGAACACGTTCGTCCAGTTCTACCCCACCTTGCTGCCCGTTGCGCAAAAGATGGGGACGTTAAAACCGGGCTTCAGCAAGTAAGCATTTCGCGTAGAATGCGGGCGGCCGCTTCCTTGCCCCGCTCGCCCACCTCGCCAATGGGCCCGCTGCACGCCGGGCAACCGGAATCGCAGGCGCAACCCGTCAGCACTTCCAGCGCCCCGGCCAGCAGCTTCGGCGTCAGCTTGAACAGTGGAGCGCTTAACCCGATGCCTCCTGGATAGGCATCGTATAAGAACAAATCCGGCTCAAACCGCTCGGTCCCATTTGCGATATCTTCCGAAATCGCCAGCCCTAAATCGCGTGCGTCGCACATTAACAACAGCGCGCCCACGGTGCGCAGCACATTGGCCAAGCCCACAATTCCATTCTGCTTTTCACTCGGTGGCAGATCGGTGAACCGGTCCAGAAACGCGGCCGGAAAGTGTAGCCAGAACGACGTGGTCTGCATCTCCTGCTCCGGCATGGAAAGCTTTCCCGCGCCCACGTTTTCCATGGTGTAAAACTTCACCTTCTTGAACCCCACCACCTGCCGGTTCACGCGCACATCGCCGTGCACGGCCCAAGCGCCGTTTACATCGGTGGAATCGAAAGTCTCCAGTTGCTTTACCTGCGTGTAGTCGATAGCGTCCGTGAAATAGTCGCAATTCACGCTGCGCACGTAGGCTTTGCGGCCCGCGTAATCGAACTTCTCCACTTGGAACTGGCGCGCTTCGTGCAAATAGATGGCCTTCTCATGCAGCGTGGTCAGCGCGGTCGGGAACGAAACTTCGGCGATCACTTTGTGCTCGTGCGTGGTATCGATCACCACGAAGTTATCGCTCGTCACGGCACGCAAGCTCACGGCGTCGGCCGGGTATGTATCGGACGTCCAGTGCCAGCAATCTTTCGAATGATGCAGCAGCTTTAACTCATCCGCCAGGAACTGGCAAAGCTCCGCCGTATCGTGCGGACCGAACTTTTCGCCATCGCGCACGGGCAGTTCGAAGGCCGCGCACTTCAGATGATTCAGCAGGATCTCAACATTGTCGGGATTGATATAGGCATGTTCCGGCGACCGGTCGAAAAAATATTCCGGATGCTCAACAATGTATTGATCGAGGGGCGCGCTGGAGGCCACCAGCACCGCCAGCGACGTGGTCTGCCGCCGCCCCGCGCGCCCGGCCCGCTGCCAGGTGGACGCAATAGTGCCCGGATACCCCGCCATCACCACGGCATCCAACGACCCGATATCGATCCCCAGTTCCAACGCGTTCGTCGCCACCACCGCGCGAATATCCCCGTTGCGCAGACGCCGCTCAATCTCCCGCCGCTCCTTCGGCAGATAGCCCCCGCGATAGCCGCGCACGCGATCGCCCGGCACGGGTCCGCTCTCCACCGCATCGCGCAGGTAGGTTAAAAGAATTTCCATGGCCAGGCGGCTATTGGCGAACACTAACGTCTGCTGCTTCCGCTCAATGAAATCGGTGGCGATGCGCTTGCTTTCCTGCAAATACCCGCGCCGGATCCCCAGCGCCTGGTTCACCACCGGCGGATTGTAAAATACTACGTACTTCTGGCCGCTGGGCGCGCCGTTGCGATCCACCAGATCGAACGGGGATTCCGTCAATGCCTGCGCCAGTTCCCGCGGATTCGCAATGGTGGCGGAACAGCAGATGAACTGCGGCTTCGATCCGTAAAACTCGCAGATGCGCTTCAACCTCCGCAACAGATTTGCCAGATGGCTGCCGTAAACGCCCCGGTAATAATGCAGCTCGTCGATCACGACGAACTTCAGATTTTCAAAACATTTAGCCCATTTCGTGTGATGCGGCAGCACCCCGGAGTGCAGCATATCGGGGTTCGTCAGAATCACGTTAGCTCGTTCACGAATGGCCCGGCGCGCATCCTGGGGCGTATCGCCGTCATAGGTGAAGGCCCGGATATCGCTATGCATGGCATCCACGGTGGCTTGGAACTCCGCCAGCTGGTCCTCCGCCAGCGCCTTGGTGGGGAACAGATAGAGCGCCCGCGCCCCCGGATCTTCCAGCACTTTATTCAGCACTGGCAGGTTATAGCAGAGCGTCTTGCCGCTGGCGGTGGGCGTAACAATCACCACGTTCTTGCCATCCGCGCAAGCTTGGTAGGCGTCCGCCTGGTGAACGTACAACTGGGGGATGCCCCTCTGCTCCAGCGTGGCGCGTAAGGCGGGCTGAACCGAGGCGGGGATTTCGGCGAACTCCCCATCCTTCGCGGGGATAGAGCGAATGGCGCGAATCGGAGAATCCGGCATGGCCATCCATTGCTCAAAACGCGCAATAGACGCTTCCACGCCGCGCGCGGCCAATTCCCGCGGAGCGAATTCCAGGTCAAGAGAGAGGTTCATGTTCGCCTTTTCTTTGCCCAGCTTATCACGCCCTGGGGACGCTTACTGCATCTGGCATCGGTAGCGCCATTGCTGAGTCTGTGCGCTGCTTCAGGCCGAAGAGAATCCATGTCTCTGGTACGACTATCGGGCCGCGGCCGCAATCCCCGGGCTTCCTGGGCGCAGCTTCTTGTTAGAATTATGCAAGTCTTTTCGCGCGCCCGTCTTGGCGGCGCGCCGGTCGAATGAGGAGGAAACATGCTTCGCTTTTGTGCGTTTCTGTGTATTGCAACGTGGCTGATGTTGGTCGGTGGGCTGTCCGTTCCACTGCCCGGACAAGCTGTCAGCGGTACCATTCTTGGCTCAGTTCATGATGGGACCGGGGCCGTTGTTCCCAACGCCTCTGTCACGGTTATTGGCGCGGATCTCGGCTTGAACCGGTCCGCCACGTCGGACGCTTCGGGCGAGTATACGTTCCCCTCCCTGCCGCCCGGTGTTTATGTCGTCACGGTGCAAGCATCCGGTTTTAAGAAGACATCGCTGAGCAGTTTGCAGTTAGGAGTTGACCAGAAGCTTCGCGTGGATATCGCGCTGCAGATCGGTGGCGTCAACGAGTCTGTCAATGTAGAAGGCGCGGCGCCCGTGGTCAAGTCCGACTCCTCCGAACTCGGCGACACAGTCACGGCCCGCCAGATCGTGGACCTGCCGCTGAACGGCCGCGATTTTGTCAATTTGACGCGCATTATTCCCGGCGTTGTGCGCGGCATCCCCGGCGCGAACATCGACGGCAACGGCAGTCTGGCGTGGCGCGCCTCGGCCTCGTTTTCCGCCAACGGCCAACGGACACGCGACAATAACTTCCTGCTCGACGGCGTGGATAACAACGAGATCTGGCTGAACTCGGTGGTCGTGTTTCCGAGTGTGGATGCGCTTGAAGAGTTCAAAGTCCAGACCAGCACGTATTCGGCTGAGTTCGGCCGGTCCAGCGGAGGCGTGGTGAACATCGCCATCAAGTCCGGCGGCAATGCTTTTCATGGCAGCGTCTTTGAGTTTTTGCGCAACGACAAGTTCGATGCGAACGACTTCTTCAATAACAAGTTCGGCCGCAAAAAACCGCCGTTCCGGCAGAATCAATTCGGCGGCACCGCCGGTGGACGCATCATCAAGGACAAGACATTTTTCTTCGCCGATTATCAAGGCGGGCGCATCCGCCAGGCGCAATCCTATCTTTCAACCGTGCCTTCCCAGGCGATGCGAGGCGGCGATTTCTCTGAGCTTCGCCGCGTGATCTACGATCCGTTGAACCCCGGAATTCCGTTCGCCGGGAAAATCATTCCAGCGTCCCGCCAGGATTCGGCCTCCCGCAACGTGATCAACCAGATCTATCCGGCCGCGAACACCGTAGGACAACTATCCGGCACCACCGGGCAGACCATCAATAACTACCTCTACAACCCGTCGCAAAAGCGCGATGACGATCAGGGCGACATCAAGATTGATCAGAACCTCTCAAACAAGAACCACCTGTTTGGCCGCTACAGCAACCAGCGCACGCAGCGCTTCCTGCCAGCCACTCTGCCTGTCGCTGGCGATGCCGGCACCACTTTCGGCGCGGGCACTGGCCTGGTTACCGCGCAAAGCGTGGCGATCAACGACACCCACAGCTTCACCCCCCATTTGCTGAATGAATTCCGGTTCGGTATCAGCCGGTTCAATATCTACCTCTCGTCGATCGATTTCGGCAGCAAGCTGGCGGACAAGATCGGCATTCCCGGCATCGTGATTTCCGACACTACGACTGCGATGTCGCAACTCACGTTCGCCCAAGGTGGATTCCGGAATGTCGGAGCTAATGGCAACCAGCCGCTGATCACGGCTCTCGACACCTTCCAGTACTTTGACAACATCACCTTGATCAAGGGCGGGCATACCATCAAGGCCGGCGCCAGCTATACTCGCCGCCGCCGCAATATCTTCAACGTCGACAACATCGTGGGCACGTTCTCGTTCAACAACAATCTGACCTCGAATTGCGCTGGTATTCCCACCGGCTGTTCGCTTGACGCGTCAACCGGATTCGACGGTGCGTCATTCCTGCTGGGCTACCCAAGCAGCGAAACGCGAACCTACCAGCTGGGCACGGTGGGCGAGCGGCGTCCTGAAATTGGCGCCTACGCGCAAGACGACTGGCGCTTGAACCAGCGGCTCACCGTTAATATTGGTGTGCGCTACGACGTGTTTGTACCGTACGTCGAAGTGCACGATCGCCAGGCGAATTTTGACGTCACCACCGGCAAGTTCGTGGTCGCCTCCGATGGCGCTGTGATCGGTGGACAGAAAGTGGGCCGCGCGCTGCAGCATACTCCCAAACTGGATTTCGCGCCGCGCGTTGGTTTCGCGTACGATCTGCGTGGCAACGGCCGCACCGTGCTGCGCGGCGGCTATGGCATGTTCTATAACAATCCGCTCACGGGCACGTCTTCGTCGAAGGTGTCGAACCCGCCGTTCCTATTGGCGCAGGCGTTCACTACGACGCTGGCCCCAACGCTGAAGCTGAGCGCGGGATTGCCTCCTGTCCCGGCCGTCGATCCCAACCGCTCGCCGTCTGGCGCCACACGCTCCATCTTCGACATCGATTACCGCGACGGCCGCGCGCAGCAGTGGAACATCAACGTGCAGCAACAGTTAGGTAAGGACTACTTGCTCGAAGTAGCTTACGTCGGCTCCAACGGGCAGCATCTGGTTCTGAAGCGGGACATCAACGTAGCGCCTCCCACCGTGGGGGTGAGCAACAGCGACGTGAACCGGCCGTTCATCGGCGTGGCTCCGCTGCTGCGCTCGCTCTCACAAGTGCAGAGCAACGGCTGGTCGAAGTATCATGCGCTGCAATCGAAGCTGACCAAGCGGTTCTCCTCCGGTCTGGTATTCACCAATTCCTACACCTGGGGCAAGACCATGGATATCGTTTCGGACACGGAAGGGGCGACCTTGAACCCCTACAACTTCAACTATGATCGCGGGCTGGCGGACTTCGACATTAAGCACAATTTTGTGTCGACCGCGAACTATGAACTACCCTTCGGGAAGGGCAAGAAGCACCTGGCCACGTCCAGCCGCGCCGCCAATTTAGTGGTGGGCGGATGGCAGCTGAACACGATCCTGCTGGCGCGAACCGGCCTGCCGTTCAGCGTTTCCCAGCAAAGCGGATTGCTGTCGAACGGAACCGGCAACAGACCCAACCGGCTGGTTAATGGATCGCTGAGCAACGCTACCATCGATCGCTGGTGGGATCCAACCGCCTTCGCTCCCACTGCCGATAACACTGGCACCTACGGAACATCCGGGCGAAACATC